>PFCS01000051.1:2276-2540 GCA_002772895.1 Parcubacteria group bacterium CG10_big_fil_rev_8_21_14_0_10_36_14
ATTTGAGGATCATCAATAGTAAAATTATCTATACTTTTTTCTACCGTTGGATAAACATATAACGGATAAAAATCATTTAAAAACCTTGCATATACGTAGGTCAATCTTCCTATGTCTTTTTTAAAACTTATATTAGGATTATTGAGTTTTCCATCAAATATAGTATCCTCACTAAAAAAATTTTCACTGCTATATTTTGCATTCCAATCAAAATAATTTTCCAAAGATGCAAATTCTTTTGGTTTTTGACCTGACTTATACAGT
>PFCS01000052.1 GCA_002772895.1 Parcubacteria group bacterium CG10_big_fil_rev_8_21_14_0_10_36_14
CTCTGATATAGAGGGTGAATATAGTGGTACAGCACCAGTTTCGGAAAGCTCTGCTAATCAAGCAGAAAATCCAAACATTATCGGATTTGTTGGTATTGACTATACGCCAAGCACAGATACAAAATCAACCAGAACGAGTATTGAGTATTATATTGTGCAAAAAGGAGACACTCTCGGAAATATTGCGGAAAGATATGGGATAAGCTTAAATACTCTTTTATGGGCAAATCAACTAACTGAAAGATCTTATATAAGACCGGGAGACAAGCTTACGATTTTGCCGGTTTCAGGAGTATCTCATATAGTCAAAAAAGGAGATACTCTAGCGGCTATTGCTTCAAAATATAGCGCAGAGCAAGAAAAAATTTTAGAATTTAACCATCTGTCAGATGCTGGGTCTTTGCAGGTTGGACAAGCTTTGGTTATTCCGGAAGGAAAAATCGTTTATGTTGCTCCAACGCTTGCATATTCTAGCGGATTTAGTAGTAAAAGCTATAGTTCCTCAGGTGAACTATTATGGCCCGTTCCTTCAAGACGCATTACTCAATATTTTAGTTGGAGACACCCTGCTATTGATATTGGTTTGCCTACTGGTTCTCGTCTTGTTGCTGCCGAGGGTGGTAGAGTTATTTATTCTGGCTGGGGGACAGGCTATGGATATGAAATTTTGATTGATCATGGCAACGGTATGAAAACACGGTACGGTCATTGTAGTAGACTTTACGTAAGAACCGGAGACACAGTAGAGCGCGGTGAATTGATTGCGCTTACTGGGAATACCGGCTGGTCAACGGGTCCGCATTTACATCTTGAAGTTTATGTTGGTAACGTCAGACAGAATCCGCTTTTATATGTAAAATAGTCAGTTGATAAATTAAAAAGCCCTCGCATTGTGAGAGGGCTTTTAAAATTCATTAAACAGGTCTTCCATTGTCCATTCATTGCAATAATTAAATTTCATAGAACAGCTATTTAGCTCTACACGGACACATGAACTGCATTGGGTATCTTCAAAAAAGATTGCCTCAGCATTGTCTTTTCCTGCCTGGAAATACATTCTACCAACAGGTTTATTGCGACAGGTTCCAAAATAGAAATTATCAAAATAAAAGTAGTATCTTCCATACGGCAAGCCGATTTCCCCGCTTGCGCTAAAGAAAGCTTCCCTACCTTCATTATTATATGTATAGTCAACTATTTTCAAAGTGCACTCCGTATCAATACAGGATCGTTCATATTTATTTAAAATAAAGACCGTGGGAGTACCGGTTATTTGCCAGATTCCAGAAATAGTTTTTGTACCTTCGGGTGTTGTTATCTCAAAATTTTTGAACGTAATAACTATTGAATTTTTTTCCGCAATAGAAAGTCCGATACTTTTATTAGAGAAGGTACATTCATATGAAGAATCGGTTTTTATTTGATTTTCTAATTTACATATTTTTTTAAAAAAAGATAGATAATCAAAACCATTATAGTTGGCATTACTCCATGCGTCTACAATCGGAATAAACATATATAGCTTATAGGGATGTAAATTATGCAATTCCTCATCTATTTGATTTTTTAGTGTTTTCTCTGGAATGGAACTATCCAGCCTTTCGTCTGATTCAATTTCATGAATTACACATGAAGAAACACCAAGGATTAAATACACTATACACAATAAAAGATTAAATTTTCGTTTCATTGTTCGCCTCGTTTTGTTAAGGAGCCATAAACACACTTTGCCTTAAATTGACTTTTATGTCAAAATGTGGTAATATTTTTGTATAAATGGCCTGGTAGCCAAGCGGTAAGGCGAGGGTCTGCAAAACCCTTATTCGTGGGTTCGATTCCCGCCCAGGCCTAATCAAAATATCCTGCAATTGTAGGATATTTTGATTATTAGCAGTTTTGTCGGAATCGAACGAAGGGGTGGTAGGGGGAGGAACTCCCCCTACATTTTGAGGAAAGTTATTCGGAAACCCGAAGGTTTCCGAAGGAATGAGGCCGACTCTTTGTCGGCCGAATGACGTGAGATTCCCGCCTAGGCCTCCATTAAAAAATCCTGTTTTTGCGGGATTTTTTAATTTGTAAAAAAGAAAAATTAAAGGTAAGATAAACAATATGAAGAAACTAATCATTATTGATGGTAATGCGCTTTTACACCGCGCATTTCATGCAATTCGTCCGCTTTCCGACCCCCAAGGTCGGATGGTTAATGCTGTTTTTGGGTTTGCGCGTGTTTTGCAAAAAATTATAAAAGATTTTGAACCAAGCCATTTGGTAGTTTGTTGGGATAGAAAAGAAAAAACTTTTAGGCATGAGGCCTATGAAGAATATAAGGCTCAGCGTGAAGCAAAACCGCAAGATCTTTATGACCAAATCCCAATTATAAAAGAAATGCTGGACGCATATTCTATACCCCATTATGATAAAGTCGGTTATGAAGCCGATGACTTGATAGGCACAATTGCTAAAAGATATGAAAAAAAGGTAGATATGGTTTTGATTGTTACGGGAGATATGGACACACTTCAACTCGTTGATGAAAAAATTAATGTTGTTGGATTTATAAAAGGAGTATCAGAAATAAAAAATTATGATATAGACGCGGTTAAAGAAAGGTATGGCCTTTTGCCTGAACAGATGATTGATTTAAAAGCGCTTATGGGCGATCCGTCGGATAATATAAAGGGAGTTCTCGGAATTGGAAAAGTTGGCGCAAGCAAATTGATGCAAAAATACGGAAACATAAATAATATTTATACATCATTAGAAAGCGGAGATATTGATGCGAGTGAAAAAGTAAAAGAGGTTTTGCGTGCGGGCAAACAAGACGCTTACAAAAGCCGAGAGCTTGTTGAAATAGTTAAAGACGTATCAATAGAGATGCCATTGGAAGATATGAGTTTTGGTAATTATAATGAGCAGGCCGTTGATAATTTTTTTATAGAGCTTGGGTTTAGAAGTCTTCTTTCGCATCAGAATATTAAGGATGAAAAGTCAGAGACAGGATTACAAAAGGTTACCTCAACAGAAGATATAAAAAAATTAATAAAAGATATAGAAAAATCAGGCGAATTAGGTTTTTTAATAATAGAAGGACAAGAGGGCCTTTTTGGAAAAGAAATTCAAGAACTATGGCTTTCATTTGATGGGAGATATATAAAGATAACTTTTGGTGTGCTGAAGGCGAAAGAAGTTTTTAATGAGCTTGCTCCGATTTTTAAGAATGAGAAAATAAAAAAAATCGGACATGATATAAAATCGGAAATGCATATTTTGGCAGGCTATGGAGTAGAATTGAATGGTATATATTTCGATACAATGCTTGCGGCATATATTTTAAATTCTGGCACAAGGCGATACGAGATAGAAACGCTTTGTATGGAATATCTAAAAAAACGTCCGGGTGAAACGCTACTTTTCGATATTATAAATTTGAAAAATTTATTTTTGGAAAAATTAAAAAAAGAAAAGTTAGATCGAGTTTTTTTTGATATAGAAATGCCATTGCTTTCAGTATTATTCAGGATGGAAAAGACAGGAATAAAGATTGATGAAAAACTTTTATCTGGTCTTTCTGCTGATTTTGAAAAAAGATTAATGCAGATTGATAAAAAAATATATACATTTGCCGGCGAAGAATTTAATATCGATTCTCCTCAACAGTTGCAGGTTATTTTATATGAAAAATTGGGGTTAAAACCAAAGGGCGGAAGGATAAAACGAGGAAAAACAGGGCTTTCAACTGCAGTGTCAGAATTAACCAAGCTTTTGGGTAGACATGAAATTATTGAATTTATCATGGAACATCGCGAGCTTACAAAGCTGAAAAATACTTATATTGATACCTTGCCTAAACAGATGGATAAAAATAATAGAGTCCATAGTACGTTTAATCAAACAATAACGGCAACCGGTAGACTGTCATCAAGTGAGCCAAATGTACAAAACATTCCGATTAGAACAGAGCTTGGGCGAGGAATTCGTAAGGCATTTATTGCAGACAGTGGTTATGTTTTAGCCTCACTTGATTATTCACAAATAGAGCTTCGTTTAGCGGCCGCCTTGGCAGGCGAGAAGCATATGATTAAAGCTTTTGAACGCGGAGACGATATTCATAGAGAAACAGCAGCAGAGGTTTTTGGCGTAAAACCAGAGGGAGTTACAAAAGAAATGCGAAGAAAAGCAAAGGCAGTTAATTTTGGTGTTTTGTATGGGATGGGCGTGCAAGGTCTTAGCCGAAGTATAAAATCATCTATGGCCGAAGCGCAGGATTTTTTGGATAGATACTATTCTAGCCATCCGGCAATTATGGAATATATTGATAGAACGAAAGCACTGGCTTATAAGATTGGCTACGTTGAAACAATTTTTGGCAGGCGCCGTTATTTACCAGAAATAAAATCTTATATTGAGCCAGTGCGCGCGTCCGCAGAAAGAATGGCAATAAATATGCCGATTCAGGGCACTGCCGCCGATATAATAAAAATGGCGATGATTGAATTGCAGAAAAATGTAGTCAAAGACGACGTGAGAATGGTATTACAAGTGCATGACGAACTAGTTTTTGAAATAAAAAAAGGAAAAGAGAAAAAAGCGGTCAGCACTATAAAAGAAGTGATGGAGCACATCTATAAATTACAAGTCCCGCTGGAGGTGGATGTGGAGATTGGGAATAATTGGAGTTAATGTGTAAACGCTGATTTTATGATTATATTTTTATATGGTTCCGATATATTTCGGGCCAAAGAAAAACTCGAAGAACTAAAAAGCAGATTCCTAGAAAAAAAGAACGGGAATTCTTTTTTAATTTCAACGACTGAAAGCTTGGATTTTGATTTAGCGGATTTTCGCAATAAAGTCTTATCGTCCGGATTTTTTGCCGAAAATAAAATGGCAATTTTGAAAATTCAAGAGAATAAAAAAACAAAAAAGGCAGAAAACAAAATGGAAGAAAAAGAAACCTTGGAAGTTATAAAAAAAATACCGGAAGAAACAATTTTGATTGTTTGGGAACAGAGTGGAGATGAAAAATTTTTAAAAAGCGATTTAGGAAAATATTTACTGAAACAAAAATTTATTTATAGTTTTAATGTTTTATCGGGAAATGAATTAATAGGATGGATTCGTAAACGCGTTGCTTTTTATGGATGTGAAATTGATAATGAATCCGCGATTCTTATTGCAGAAATTTTAGGGAATGATTTATGTAAAATTGATTTAGAAATAAATAAGCTTTGCTTATTTATTATTGGTAGTAAAGAAATTGAAAGTAAGAAAATATCTAGAAAAATTGTAGAAGAACTACTTTCTCGTCAGGCGGAAGAGAATATTTTCAAGTTTATTGACGCATTAGCCGGAAAGAACAGGCGTTTAGCGTTTCTTTCATTGCAGAATGAACTTTCTGCCGGCGCAGGCGAACTTGCGCTTTTGGGAATGGTTGTAAGGCAGATTAGAATTTTACTTCAGATAAAATCAATGCAGGGAATATTGAAAAAAGATGAAGTGGCAAAAGAATTAGGGATCCACCCATATGTGGCGCAAAAATCACTTCAGCAAGCAAGGAACTTCCAAGACAACGAACTAAAAAATATTTATCGCGGACTTTTGCAAATCGATATGGCCATTAAGTCATCAAGCTCTCCCGCGCGAGCGATGTTTGATAGATTAATATCAAGAATATAGCAGTTAGTAATCAACACTTAGGATCTAGGAAAATAAAAAACGAGCCATTTGGCTCATTTTTTATTTTTTCATTTTGTTTACTTTTTTGGCTAAACGAGATTTGAGGCGGGAAACCTTATTTTTTTTAAAGTATCCTGTTTTGGCAATTTTATCAAGCTTTTTCCCGGTTTGTTTTAGGATCTCTCCGGCTTTATTATCCCCTGCTTCGACTGCTTTTCTAACTTGTTTTATTAATCCTTTTGCCTCAACTTTGTTTTTCAAATTTTTTTCCGCGCGCTTTATTGATTGTCTTAGCGCTTTTTTTGCACTTTTTAGATTTGGCATACTTTAGCTATGAGCTATTATTATTTTTAAATTTAGAGCGTATAGTTATGAAAGTTTTGGTTTTTCGACGTCATCTAATTTTTCCAATCGCTCCTCGCCTTGTTCTAACCTCGCGACATCCTTATCTATTTTTCCCCATTCTTTTGTCGCAGAATTATACATATTAACTGTGGTGGAGAGATTAGAGCCTACTTTTTTCATATACTCCTGATATTGTACCAGATGTTTGCCTAACTTGTCAACCCTTTCAAGGATATCTTTAACCGACTCCTCTATTTTTAATGCTTTTAATCCTTGGATGACAGTCTGAAGATAAGCAAAAAAACTGGTTGGCGAGACTATCATTACTCTTTTTTTGAAAGCGTAGTTTATCAAATCTTCGGAGTTTACATTTGTGCTTCCTACTTTATATATTAATAGGCTATAGAAAACACCTTCTGCCGGAATAAACATAAAAGAGAAGTCGGTAGTATTTTCATTAGGACGAATATACTTACTGGTTTCGTCAATCCGATTTTTAATATCGCGTTTAAATTCTTTTTCAAATATGTCTCTGCGTCCGGCGTCTTCTTCTTCCATTATCATGTTATATTTTTCAAGCGAAAACTTTGCATCTACCGGAACGATCTTATCTTTTATAAAAATTGCCGCATCAACAATTTCGCCATCGCGGAATTTGTATTGCATTTTGTAAGAATTTGGTGGAAGGATATTACCCAATAAGGTTTCCAAAAAATATTCGCCCAATATTCCACGTTGCTTTGGATTTTTTAAAATATTTTCCAAGCTTTGCATCTGCGAAGCGAAGTTGACTACTTGCTTGTTTGTTTCCCCTATCTCTGTCAGCTTACCTGTTACTTCCTGTACAAGCTTTGTGCTGTAGCCAGCTTGCTTTTGGACAAATTCAAGATTTTTTTCAAGCGAACCATGCATTTCTTGACGGATATTTTTTAATTCATCTTGCAATAGTACTAGTTTATCGTTTTGTGATGTGTCGGTTCCTTGTTTTTTTGATAACCAAACAATTCCGCCGATAACTGCGAGAACAAGAATAGACAAAAGAGTTATAATGACATATTCCATAATAATTAAATTTTAACACCATTCGTTATATTGTTCAATATCAAAATCTTATAAAAACAGTCTTACTAAGATTTGGTTGCACAGCAGGTCTTGATTTTTTATTAAATTTATGCTATACTGATAGAAGTATTTTTCAAAGATAAAACTAAGGGAGGCTTTATTTATTTTGCGACGCAAAGATTTTAAATAAAATAAAATAGGGAGAAAGCAGGTTTACGATGAAGATATAATAATATTTTGCGACGCAATAAATAAGACGTTGTCA
>PFCS01000053.1 GCA_002772895.1 Parcubacteria group bacterium CG10_big_fil_rev_8_21_14_0_10_36_14
AGGCGAAGATGTTTCTGAGGTTGGGCCATCAACACCGGCTAAGATTTTAGGTTTAAAAATTTCTCCAGCCGTGGGTGATATTTTAAATGTTGGTGAAGGAGAAAAAGTAAAAATTAAAAAAATTAAATCTGTTTCTGGGCATCATGAATTAGCAGCTCCTGTTTCTGATGACAATGTTGAAGATAAGAGTCCTAAAGTTAATGTTATTATTAAGACCGACTTCCTGGGCTCAGCTGAGGCAATTGAAGAATCACTGCTGAAATTAAATGGTGAAAAAGTAAAAGTTAAAATTATTTCTAAAGGTTTAGGTTATATTACTGAAGGCGATGTAAAGCGCGCTGAAGATTCTGGTGCCAAAATTTTAGGATTTAACGTTAAAATGTCACCAGCGATTGAAAACTTGGTTCGTGAGAAACAAGTTAGTGTTCAAGTTTTCTCTATCATTTATGATTTAATAAAATACGTTAAGGATGAAATGCAACTTCTAGTTAAACCAGAAATTAATCGCGTTGATTTAGGTCGCTTAAAAGTTTTGGCAATTTTTAGAACGGAAAACGATAGTCAGATTGTTGGTGGTAAAATTTTAGACGGTGTTTTAAGAAACGATTGTTTGATAGAGGTTTATCGGGGTGATAATTTTATTGTTGGCGGCAAGATTAGTCGTTTGCAATCTGGGAAACAAGACGTTAAGGAAGTAGAGAAAGATCAAGAAGCGGGTCTGCGCTTTGAAGGTAAACCAGTTATCGAAGAGGGTGATATTTTAGTAGCCTATCTTGAAGAAAGAATAACTGGAACTATTTAATATGGCTAGCATCGACAGAATAAACAATTTAATATTAGAAGAAACAGCCTCGGCGATTAATCGCGAGGTAAGAATTGAAGATTCTTTAATTACGATTACCAGTGTTCAATGTTCGCCAGATTTAAAAACAGCACACATCGGTTTTTCAGTTTTGCCAGATAAGTTAGCAGGCACTGCGATGCGTAAATTAGAGGCCAGTACTTCCGAGTTAGTCGGCATTTTGCGCAAGCGTACTAAGCTTCGAAAAATCCCTAGGATTATTTGGGAGTTTGATGCGACTGAAAGAGAAGCGAGTAAGATTGAGCAGTTGATTAAGGAGGCTAATGAAGATTAAGAAAGAGAGATTTAATTGTTAGTTTTTAACTCGGTATTTACCGGGTTTTTTGTTGGCTTGGTGAC
>PFCS01000054.1:0-1357 GCA_002772895.1 Parcubacteria group bacterium CG10_big_fil_rev_8_21_14_0_10_36_14
GAAGGGGAGGGATTCGAACCCTCGATACCTTTCGGTATACCCGCTTTCCAAGCGAGCGCCATCGGCCTCTAGGCGACCCTTCCATTTTTATTCATTAAAACTATTTCTATATTATCGTATTTTGGAAGAAAAGTCAATAAGGCAAACTGCGGAAAACCTAAGCGGCTCAGACAATTTTTGTCTGAGCCGCTAATTTAGATATTTTTTTCACTCTATTCTTTATTGTACAGCACTTTCGTCCATACATTTTCATATGCACCCATTGACTTTAGTCCGTCTTCTCTAAAAACATAAGTACCATCAGACTCTACCGTACCAACCGTTTTCCATAATTCATTAAAATTCTGATATGCGTTTAAGTCGCCTCTCAATAAAATTGTTGGCGCATGTTTTATCTGGTATTTATTCAATAAATCTACGCCTCCTTTGGAAGCTACATCATAAGTTGATGTTGCGTGCGGAGCCATTAAAAGATTCATTAAAGCAACATCATGTAAATAAACGTCATAACAATCCGAACATTTTGGGTCATATAAATACGTAACATCAAATTCTCCGCGTACATTGTCTTCGTCTAAACTATAGTACGGTGGAAAATAGTTCTTATAAACAAATACGTCGTCGTCGTATTGTCCAATATTATCTTCACTAAATAGTTCATCGAGCTTCAGGTTTTTTAAGTCGCCCTTTATTATGAAGGTTGGAAGTATCCTTATATCATATGCCTTCATAAGCAAATCGGCATTTTTTTCATTTGCTCTGTATTCTTTTGTTTTGTTGTATTTTATTCCGATTACGCTTTCTATAAAGTCGCTCACCTGATAAATATCAAAACAATTATCGCAATTTTCCGGCAGAATAACGATTAATTCTGCTTTTTTGGGCATATTTTCTAATAAAGACTTGCCCGTGCTTAATGCCGGCTTAAAAAGCAAAATAGCTGCGCCTAAAAATACTACGAAACAGACAAGAGCTATGGTCAAAATAAAATTACTTGTCCCCTCCTCTTTTTTATTATATAAAAATTCGTACATAATATTATTTTTGAATATCTTTATTTGCAAAAAAGGCCTAATTTTATACTATATGCTATTATTCCGACTTCAACTAAAACCAAAAGCGCCAGTAAAACTACGACAAATAATAGTATATTCAGGAAAGTTCTTCTGTTTATTTTTAAGGTTATGCTATTGGACATATTTTTGACTGAATATATAAATTATTAAAACCTGTATTAAAACTAAGTTTAATACAAATAATATAAATAATGAAATTGTAAGTTTATTAGAATTGATTATTTTTTTAAACATAAACTCATAGACAATAAATTGTCCTCTTTATTTTATTTACAAATTAT
>PFCS01000054.1:1453-24726 GCA_002772895.1 Parcubacteria group bacterium CG10_big_fil_rev_8_21_14_0_10_36_14
CAGCAGAGTCATCCTCTGAAGAGGTATCTTCTGTAGATTCTACAGGCACTTCTTCTTCAGTTCCAGCATCTTCATCCGGCGCTGACATCTCCATTTGTTTTGGATCTTCTTCTCCGCTAGCATCTTCTGCTACTTCTTCGGAAGATTTGTCTGATGTCTTATCTTCTTTTTCAGAAGATGGTCCTTTCTCCTGTGGGGCTTCCTCCGATTTACCAAAAATCTTTTCCCAAAATCCCATATTTTTTTTGCCTCCAGCACATAATATAAAATACAATTTTATATCTTGCGCTTCTTGATTTTAATAATTAAATAAATTCCTAAAGCTACTAATACTATACTACCATACTGACTCGGCATTAGTCCAGCAATCTTTGTTTCATTGATACGCAAAAAATCAAGCGAAAATCTTCCTATTCCATAAATTATTAAAAAATTTTCTAAATATAGCTGTTTTACCTGTGGATATCTTTTTAGAATTAAAAAGTAAGCGAATAAGAGTGTATTAAAAATCATTAGAAGATATCCCAAATCAAAACGCGCGCCATCCGGATATAATAAAGAAAAAGGAGATTCTATTGTTTTTATTCCAGGATGATCATTAATCAAAAAACATCCTATCCTGCCGATAGCAAGACCCAAGGGCAAAATAAAAGCAATTTTTTCTGCGTATAAGTGTAAATCAGCCGTTTTCTTTCTTTTTAAATACAAAACCATTGCGCAAGCGCCACCTAAAATCCCTCCAAAAGAAGACATTCCCCCTTCCCAGATTTTTAAAATATTCTTTAATGCCTCTATCATATCAGGCGCATAAACCGCGACATATAAAAGACGAGAGCCTATTATTGCTCCTATAATAATGTATAGAGCGAGGTCTATGAAAATATTCTTTTCTTTTGGGTATTGCTTTATAAGAACAGCAAGAGAAATCAAGAAGCCAAGCGATACAAAAAATCCCCATGTATACACTTTTATGAGGCCAAATTCTAAATATAACAAATGGATGTAAGGAATCATAGGTTCTATGTCAAGTATTACATACTAGAAATAACATGAATTTGCTACAAAACGAGACGTAATACGTCTTATAACGCTCCCAATATTTTTAATCCTTGCTTAAACCTATCTAATGCTTTTTGTGCCTCAGCTTGCGTTATCTTTCGATCCGACTGATGCACTAAATCGTTTCGCAAAATATGCGCTTCCCAAACATTTTGAATTTTCGGATAGCGCGAAACGGCAAAACGCAAACGTTCTCCCATGGTCTCTCCGCGCATTCCTGCTTGTTTTAAGACAGAATCCATTAGTTTATCTGCCTCAATAACAGACATTTTCCAAGAAAGCTCAGCATTACTTTCTGCCAAATCCTGTGTTTCTTCCCATTTTTGCTTTATGCTTGCAACCTCGGGAATAACAGGTTTTCGTAAATTGCGAATAATGAAAAAACCGGCAATAAAAACGCCTACGGTTAACAAAAATAATAAAATAAAAAATAAATTTGCCATACATTTAAACTTAAATTTCTAAATCGTTAAAAAATATTTTATGTAATATTTAGTTATGCATGCAACTCTTTTGCAGTACGCAAAACAGTGTTTTCATCAAATTGCTTACCTATAATTTGCAATCCAATTGGCAAGCCGTCTATATCTCCACATGGTATAGAAATCGCAGGAATCCCAGCAACATTGGCGCTCACAGTATATATATCGGAAAGGTACATTTTTAATGGATCGTCTATTTTTTCTCCCAAATTCCAAGCGACAGAAGGAGAGGTTGGGGTTATAAGGCAATCAACTTCATTAAATACCTTATCAAAATCCTGTTTAATGACTGCGCGTACAGCCGTGGATTTTTTATAATATGCGTCATAATAGCCAGACGAAAGAGCATATGTGCCTATCATTATTCTGCGTTTTATTTCTTTTCCAAAACCAATCGCTCTGGACTCCATATAAGTTTCTAATAAATTTTTTACCGAACTTTTTTTGTATGCGGAATATCCGTAACGAACACCGTCAAAACGCGCTAAATTTGAAGAAAGCTCTGAAGGCATGATTATGTAGTATACTGCCAGCGCATAATCGGTATGCGGAAGCGAAACTTCTTTTATTTCTGCGCCCAATCCCTTCAAAATATTAACTTTTTCTTTTATTTTGTCCTTAATATTCCCACCAAGTCCTTTATAATATTCTTTTGGCAAGCCGACTCGCAATTTTTTTAAATCAATTTTTTCATCCAATCCCAATGGTTTATCCACAGTCGTAGAATCGTATTTATCTTTTCCCGCAACTGCTTTATATAAAATTTCAGCATCTTCAACACTCTTAGCAAAAGGACTAATTTGATCAAAAGATGATGCCATCGCCATAAGCCCATATCGCGAAACTCTGCCGTAAGACGGCTTAAATCCAATGTTTCCACAAAGGGAAGCTGGCTGTCGAACGCTTCCACCAGTATCCGAGCCAAATGCTCCAAGGCACATATCTGCGGATAAAGCGGCGGCACTCCCACCAGACGAACCACCGGGAACTTTTTTTAAGTCATGAGGGTTTTTTGTCGGTCCATATGCAGAATTTTCCGTTGAAGAACCACAGGCAAATTCATCCATATTTGTTTTTCCTAAAAATATTCCTCCTGCTTCACGCAATTTTTTTATTACCGTAGCATCGTATGCACTTATATAATTTTCTAAAATTTTTGAACCGCCAGTACACTTTGTATCTTGTATCAAAATATTATCCTTTATCGCTAAAGGGATCCCCTCTAATACGCCAATTCCTTCTTTCTGCGCTATTTTTACATCCACAGATTTTGCATCGCGAATTGCCCGTTCTTTAAAAACAGCCAGATAAGCATTTAGGTCAGCATTTTTTTCTTCTATTGCGGTTATACAGTCATTTATAAGGTCTACTGCGCTAAAATCTTTCTTCTCCAAACCTTTATGCGCCTGTTTAATTGTGAGTTCATTTAATTTCATAATAATGAAAGATCTATTGGATAGGACTAAGCTATTATTTCTTAAAGACGCCCATTGTTTTTAATAAATCCCCTTCTTTATCCGGCATATTACCCAAGATAAGCTCATGCTCGGCTTCGGAACAACCAATTAGCTCATCTTCACGCCAGCTATTTTGAAGGTTTGTTATATAAAAATTTGGGTTAGCTCCGGTGGTATCCACCTCTTGTAATTTATCGACATATTCCAAAATAGACGAAAGTTCATCACCATATTTTGAAAGCTCGTCATCCTTTATTCCAATTCGAGCTAAAAGCGCAATTTTTTGTACATCTTCTTTGTTCAACTTCATATTATTATAATTTTATATAAATTTTAGCGGATTGGCAAGGCTATCTCAACATTTTTAAAAATTCCTTCTCATTTATAATTTTTATGCCTAATTTTCGCGCTTTATCCAACTTGCTCCCAGGTTCAACACCAACCACAACAAAATCTGTTTCACCTGACACAGAAGAAGATACGTCTCCACCCAAGTCTTTTATCTTCTTTTTTGCGTCATCTCTTGTTATGCTGTCCAACCCGCCGGTTAAAACAAACTTCTTACCGCGAAGCGGAAGATATTGGCTAACCTTCATTTCTTCTACCTTTACACCATTCTCTTTCAAATTATAAACTAAACGTTTTACACTCTCATCATTAAAAAATTTCTCAATTGATTCCGCCACTACAGTGCCAACATCTTCAATATTTTCTAATTCCTCACGTGTTGCTTTTTGCAATTTTTCCAAAATTCCAAACTTTCTCGCCAAGGCATCTGCTGTTTCCTCTCCTACATTCGGAATACCGAGCGCATAAATAAAACGGGATAAAGATATTTTTTTTGATTTTTCTATTGCTTCTATTATATTTTCTGCTGATTTTTCTGCAAATCTTTCCAATGGTTCCAAATCTTCTTTTTTTAATTTGAATAAATCAGCAGGTGTATTTATGAGACCCTCTATTACAAGTTGTTCTACGATTTTTTTTCCCATTCCTTCTATATAAAAAGCTTTTTTTGACGCAAAATGAATAATTCCTCTGATATTTTTTCGCGCGCATTTTTTATTCGAACAATACAAAATCGCGCCCTCAGTCTCTTTTTTGGCTGATTTCCTTATCTTTTTTCTTTCTAAAACCTCTCCACATATCGGACATTGTCGCGGTATGCTTATTTTTTTTGCATTTTGCGGTCTTAAACTTTCTATTGCTTTTTTTATTTTTGGTATTACGTCACCAGCCTTTTCTACAATAACCGTATCTCCGATATGTAAGTTTAGTCGCTCAATTTCATCAGGATTATGAAGCGTCGCATGTGTCACAGTGGTGCCTCCGATTTGCATTGGATCTAATGTAGCAACCGGCGTTATTGCTCCGGTTCTGCCCACATCCCAACTTACTTTCAAAATTCGCCCCGTGGCTTCTTCACCCGGATATTTATAGGCAACTATTCCGCGCGGAGTTTTGCCAGCCACTCCCAATTTTTTAAATAAAGCGACATTGTTTACATTTATCACCGTTCCATCAAGCCAATAGTCTTGTTTTTTCCTCTTTTTTTCAATTTCTTTATAAAATTTTTGTACTTGCTCCAAATTTTTACAATATCTATTGTTAAGATTTGTTTTTACTCCTATTAATTTTAATATCTCGTGCGCTTCTTCATGGGTTTTGTGCCCAAAGTTAGCCAATAAATCATATCCGAAAAAATCTAACTCTCGCTTGGCGGTTATTTTTGAATTTAGCTGTCTTATGCTTCCAGCGGCGGCATTCCTTGGATTTGCAAAAACCTGACCACCTTTTTTTGAATTCTCTTTGTTTAATTTTTCAAATATGCTTGCCCGCATGTACGTTTCGCCACGCACCTCTATTCTACCGCTTAACTTCTCAATTTTTTCTTTAAAAATTTTTGCATCAACATTGCCATACCTTTTTAGAAAATCATTTACCTGTTTTTCTGTCGGAATATTTAATTGTAATGGTATCGCTTCTATTGTTTTTAAATTTTGCGCAACATCTTCGCCTACTTTTCCATCACCCCTCGTTGAACCTGTTTCCAATATACCATTCTTATAAACAAGCGAAACCGCAAGCCCGTCCATTTTTATTTCAGCATAATAATCAAAATGGCTTCCAGGTGAAAGCTTTTTTATTCGCTTTTCCCATTCTTCCAGCTCTTTATAAGCAAAAACGTCTTCAATGGAAAGCATTGGCACCTCATGATGCACTTTTTGAAATTTGTCTAACGCTTTTCCACCGACTCTCTGTGTTGGAGAATCTGTTGTGATAAAATCGGGATATTGCTGTTCTAGCCTATATAGTTCGTGTTTTAGAGAATCTAATGCAGAATCGGAAATATCGGGCTTATCCAAAACATGATAAAGATAACGACGATAGTTTATCTCTTTTTTTAAAATATTTATTCTTTTTTTTGCTTCTTGTTTATCCATATAAAAATACTATAGTAGATTTAGATACCAAGTTATGATTCTATAGCCCCAAAATAAAGATATTATCCCGCCTATAGATAAAAACGTACCAAAAGCGATTTCGCTTTTCATGTTTGCTTTTTTCAAAAGCAATAATACCAATCCATAAAATGCTCCGAGAATATATGCTACAAGTAAGGCTAAAATTATTTGTGGGAAACCTAATCCTGCGCCTAGGACCGCTCCTAATCGTATATCTCCGTCTCCTACCCATTTTCCGCGAGAAATAATATATTGCACTAAAAAAAATCCTGCGCCTATGCCAATCGCAAGTAAAAGATTAATTATGTCTACCCCAATCAGCGCATTAAAAACAAAAAGAACCACAATTAATGGAATGGAGACTATATCCGGTAAAAGTTTGTATTTTAAATCATATATAAATAAAAAAGAGAGTCCTCCAATCATTATCCAATCACGTATAACGACTAAACTAAAAGTTTCCGCATCAGGCGCCATAATCCATCTATGAAAAAATACAAAAACAAATAGTAATCCTAAAAAAATCTCTATTAAAAAATTTGACCAGTCAATTCCGCTTTTACATTTTTTACATTTTCCTTTTAAAAAAATAAAAGAAAAAAATGGGAATAAGTCAAAAAAGCCTAATTTGTATCCACATTTAGGACAGTATGAGCGACCCATAAGCGTTTCTTTTTTTCGTATTCTATAAACAGAAGCGGCAATAAAGCTACCAATAGAAGAGCCGAAAATAAAAATGATGAAACCGACGAAAAAAATAAATAACATATCTAAAAAGATTTATTTATATACTCTTATTTTATCTTAAATTAATAATAAATAAAAGGCTGACTTATATTTTTCTTAATATATAACAAAAAGACAGCCCTCCGCCTAGGCGTCAAATTTGGGGCCGTCTTTTAAAGTTTTCTTTAGTTCATCCCACCTGGACTTGCGGAATGTATACCGTCTCCCAAGCCACCTGTGGTGCCTTCTAGGGTGAATGTCATTGTATACGTACTACCATCAGCGCTTAGATACGTATAGTCAGTTCCCCCCGGAGTTGGATTTGATGGAACCAGACTCATGTAAGTTGTTCCACCTGCATCACAAATAGCCACAAAACCATCTTCGTCTAAACATTTATAATCCGTTGAACCAAGAGTTATAAGCCCTACGGCTGTTGGATAACTATTATTATCAGCAAAGTAGAGCTCTAGAGCGGTTGACAATTGTTTAACATCAGAAACGCGTTTTGCGTCACGTGATTTTTGCCTTGCATTATTCAAGGCTACAACTGCCAAGGTTGATAATAAGCCAATAATCGCGATAACGACTAGAAGCTCAATTAATGTGAAACCTTTTGCTTTTTTCATTTTTTTTCATTTCCTCTTTATTAAAATCTATTTTGGATTTTTTTTCAGAGGAAAAAGTGATTTTTTTGTTAATAAAAAATCGACCTTTAATATATTATATCATAAAAATTTATAAAATCTCGCGCATTGCCAAGCCAATTGCAACGGCAAACCTTGCGCCAATTACGTCCAATGAAGGCCTTAGTTCATCCGGATAAATTATTCTAGCCCATGGGTCGCCGTAAAAAACACGAAGACCCGTTGCTTCTTCTAAAGAATTACCAATTCCCAAAATCATCGCCGTTCCTCCGGTAAGAATAATTTTTTCTATAATGGCGTTTTTATATTGTTGGCTGTAAAGTTCTTTGCAATAATTGACTTCATTTGCAATGGATTTTACCATGCCATCAAAAAGGGAATGAGCCGCTTCCATTTTTTCCATACTCATGGTTCGTTTTATCTCTTCAGCCTTAGTCAAATCAGTGTTCATTTTTTCCGCCAAAGTTTTTGTAAGTTCCGTTCCGCCTATTTTTATAGTCCTGTGGATAACCGGGACACCTTCTTTTACTATTAAAATATTTGTTTTTATAGCTCCAATATCTACAATTGCTGACAATCCCATATCTTTACCAAGTAAAGCGCGTATAAGAGCAAAACTCTCTGTTTCTAAACTTGCAAGCTGAAGTCCGGCTGATTTAAAAATCTCTAAATATTTGGATATCATTTTTTTTGAAGTTGCCGTAACAGAAACTTTTACCGTATCGGCGCTCATATCTTTCATTTCAACCTTTTTAAAGTCCAGTACCAAGTCGTCTTCTGGAATAGGCGCGAGTTTTTTTATTTTATTTTTTATTTCCACCTCTAATTGTTTTGGAGGAATATTGCTCAAAGTTAGAAGAGTTGTAAAAACAGATGACATCGGTAGACCCGTAATTGCCATTTTAGCTTTTGCGCCAGACTGTTTATAAAGAGAAGCTAATTCTTTAGCTTTTTCAGCGGTATTTTCTATAATCTGGCCAATGGGTTGCGCACTGTCATACTCACTAAAAGCATAGGTGACAAGCCGGGCTCTACCTCCCACATTCGCAAGTTCCACAAGCTTTATCCCGCTTGCGCCAATATCAATACCAAGATAATTTTGAGATTTTGGCATATATGAAATTTTACTATAATTATATTATAGCAGATTTTTATACTCTTGGGTATTAATTATTTTTTGAAAAAAAATAACTCTGTCCAAAAATATATAAATAAAATTACGCCTAAGACAATAATTTTTAAAATGCTTGGAAGAAAAATACTGGCAATGCCCATAATTGCGGCAACGGACCAATAAAGAAGTAAAACTTGACGCGAATCCCATCCTCTATCAATAAGTATGAAATGAAGATGCAAACGATCTCCTTTAAAAATTGATTTTTTTTCTATAAATGCCCGACGTATGATTACCGTAACAAGATCAATGATGGGCAGTGCTAAAACTAAAAGAGTTATGGCGATTTTAGCGCCTGTTAAAATAGCCAACGCTCCCAATATAAATCCGGCCCAAACACTTCCTCCCTCTCCTAAAAAAATCCGAGCAGGATAAAAATTTAAAAATAAAAAACCGACAAAAACTCCAACCAAAACAAGGGCTAAATAAGAGAATTCTGTTTCTTTAAAATTTGTAAGCGTAGAAAATAAGAATATCGCCAATCCTCCAAAAACAATTATTCCACTGACTAATCCGTCTAATCCATCTAAAATTTTTGTAGTGTAGCTCATTGTAAAAAACCAAAGAAAACTTAAAATAAATCCGGCTATACCGCTCAAATAAATGATTCCTCCAAAAGGATTGGTAACAAAATTAATTTTTATTCCTCCCCAAAGCGCAACAGCGATTGCGATAATAGGAAAAATTATTTGATATTTTGGCGGAAAAAAATATTTATCATCCAAAAATCCGCCAATCATAACAAAAAAAGAAGCAAAAGATAACCATATTAACTTTATTTCTAATTCTTTTGGTAATAAATTAAAAAAATGAAGACCTAACGAAATAATAAAGAAAGTTAAAAACGGCGCTATTCCACCTAAAAGAGCTATCGGCTTCTTATGTTTTTTACGTTTTTCATCGGGAACATCTTGAATTTTAAAATAAAGGGCAATTTTTTTTACCAAAAGCGTTAAAACAGAACTCAAGACAACGGATACTACAAATATAATTAAATAAAGCATAGATTAAAGTATTAACTGAACATTCTTTCTACTTAAAGTATAGCCTAGTTTTTACTTTCAGCCAAGATTGACACTATAAGATTTTTATGCTAAATTAATAGAAATGGAGGTAATAATGGAAAGGTATAATGCTCTTGATTATCTCAAGATGCACGATCCAGACTTTACAAAAGAAAAATTCTTAAAGTTCGTTGAAAAGTTTAAAGAAGAACGTCCGTTTCTTCATGAAAATGAACCGAGTCTATCGACATATTCTATCTTTATGAGCGTATGGCAACGTAATCCAAGGTCTCTTGTAAAAGTTTTTCATATTCCGCATTTGGATAGAATGCTTATGAACAATGTAGTCCATCGTTATTTGGAAACCGTTGTTCTGCAAAAAAAATATTCATACGAACAATTCGAAATTTCCCTGCACACAGCAACCGGAATAAACGAAATCGATAGTTTAACAAACACCGAGGATAGCAAAATTATTATTTTGTGCATACCTACAACAGACGCATAAGGAGACAAAAATGCAAACACAACCAATCTCTGCAATCAGATTCCTCAAACAAATTTGCGCAATCAAAGAGGCTAAAGAGTTCTGGGCAAAATACAATGAACAGCGCATTGCCTTTAACGCTATGCCGAAGACGCTAAAAGAAATATTTTTGTTCTCTGACTTTTCTACAAATTTTTCTATTTTCTATATTCTAAACTATCCGCATATTCCGAATACTCAAACGATTTATCAAATTATTTCAATGGACAGAAGGATAGAGGCTAGAACGGTTGAATTCTTTTTACGAAATTTTTGGGAAAAACATATGCTCGTCCTCGGGCAGGAACTCAAGGGTCCGATTATTTCCAAATCTGTTGATTCAATTCCCGGACTTAAAAAATACAAAGGTCCGCTTATTGTTCTTGCTCCGCCAGACTCATCATCCGAATTTACGTTGGAAGAAGAAAAATTTGACCCAATGTATGTGAGAAACAAAATGACGCAACTCCGGAAGGCGATGGAGCGCATTCGCGACAACTGTCCGCACATCAACGTAACTCCACTTTTGGATAAGCCACATATGCATTCTTGTTTTGATTGCGGAAGGCTTATGCATACACGCGAATTACCAAAAAATAACAGATAATCACTTATTATAAAACTCCGACTTCGGTCGGAGTTATTTTTTTATCAATATTTCTCTTAGTTGTGTAAAATAACATCGAAATTTCTTACTGCCAAATTCACATTAAGCCGTCTTGCGTATTTGATTTTTCTTTCCAAAAATCTTACAGAGACTGCGCCCATAAAAAGCGCTTGCTTTATTCTATTAACGCTTGCATTCATATCCATTGAAAATAGAAGCGAAACTGCGCCGGCTGTTATTGGTGATGCCATTGACGTTCCACTCATCTTCATATATCTATCGCCCAAAGCGCAACTTGTTATATTCTTTCCGGGAGCGACAATATCAACGCTATTTAGCCCATAATTGGAAAAATAGGCTAAATGTTCGTCTTCGCGGGTTGCGCCGACAACAATCTTGTTTGGCAAGTCCCAACTTGGCGGATAAGTTTTTGCAATATCCAAATCAAGATTTTCATTTCCGGCGGCAATAACAAATATCTTATCATCCAACTCTTTCATTACCTGATAGATTATGATTGACGGCCAACTGATATGAAAGCTCATATTAACAACACGGAAACGGATTCTCCCCAAAAGCTCGAGTGTTCTAAAATATTTTAATCCGATAGCGATATCTGAAACAAAAAATGCTCCAGTATCATTATAATTTATAAGAAGAGGCAATAAATATGACTTCTTGTAAGCAATCCCATCAATCCCATTTTTATCGCGATAGCCTGCGGCTAGACAACCTACGTGCGTACCATGATCGGACATAAATTTCTTAATGCGGTTATGCTCATTTATCCAGTAAATAGCATGACCGAGCTCATTTTTTTTGATTACCGGCTCAATATCTTTATGTGTCATCTGAGGTCCATCATCGATTATTACAATTCCATTGGGTTCTAAGGACACCTTTGCATTTTCAAGAAAAGCATGAGCCTTTTCATTTTCTATAAATCTTTCATACCACGGCACAATCAATTTATCTCTTATTTTTGTTTCCGGTCGACTGGGAATGCATCCCGATTTTGGCAATAGTTTTCTGTATGCCAAGCCCTCTATCTCATATTTATCTATGGTTATACGCTGTTTTACTTCCAAAGTGTAAGCGCTATTGATAATCCCTTTTGTGATTGGTTTTTCCGGCGAAGCCCATTCCGCGATATCAAATCCAAAAACATCTTGCGCAATTATTTTTGCGCCCAGTTTATCAAAAAAATCTTTCTTATCTTTTTTTGTAGCACCTTCCTTAAAACGAATAATAATTCTTTGCGGTTTTGGTATTTTACTTTCTTTA
This sequence comes from Parcubacteria group bacterium CG10_big_fil_rev_8_21_14_0_10_36_14, assembly GCA_002772895.1. NCBI lineage: Bacteria > Parcubacteria group bacterium CG10_big_fil_rev_8_21_14_0_10_36_14. The sequence continues at coordinate 12,885 of PFCS01000054.1, forward strand.
GGAATCGCGCGGACTGTCTGTTCCCCTTCTCCACAATCAAAAAATTTAATTCCGGAAAAAATAAAAATAATGGCAGTCAATGCCAATATCAGCCAACGATATTTATTTTTCATTAGCGTCCTCCTTCTTCAAAAGAACGTTGATGGTCTATGGATAACCATACAAACGCAATAAATATTTAGCGCGCTCGTATGATAATTCGTAAACTATAAAATTATAATTGTTTTCCGCTAATCATTTCTATATCAGAAAGACTGTGGAATACAATCTTATCTCTCCTTTTTACTTTACCGCCCAACAGCATATTTGCCAAGCGATCTTCGATTTCACGCGCGATGACTCTGCGCAAAGGTCTTGCGCCAAACTTTGGGTCAAACCCCAGCTTAGCGACTGCTTTTAAAGCTTTCTCTTCTATTATAAGCTCTATACCCTTGGTTTCTATTTTTTTAGCAATCTTCTTTATAAGTAATCCAGCGATTCTTATAATTTCATCTTCACGAAGCGGGCGGAAAACAATAACTCCGTCGAAACGATTTAAAAATTCCGGTCTAAAATATTGTCCCAGCTTTTCTTCAACAAGAGCTTCTTTTATTTGTGGAACTTTTGTCCCTTTTTTAATCTCTTGGGCAATGAAGCTACTGCCGGCGTTTGAAGTCGCTACTAAAATTATATTTGTAAAATCAAGGGTTTTTCCTTTTCCATCAGTCAACCTTCCATCTTCCATAACTTGTAAAAATAAATTTAAAATATCGGGATGAGCTTTTTCCAATTCATCTAACAATAAAAGGGCGTAAGGGCTTTTTCTTATTGCTTCTGTTAGATATCCGGACTCCCCTTCTTTACCAATCATTCTATATACACTTTGCTTTTCTTGATATTCGGACATATCAAGACGGACCATTGCATTTTCATTCCCAAAATAAACCTCAGCTATTGTCTTCGCCAGCTCGGTTTTTCCAACACCTGTTGGACCTAAAAATAAAAAGTTTGCAATTGGACGTTTGCCGGACTCCATTCCGGCTCGGGCACGACGCAAAGCGCGAGAAACAGCATCAACCGCTTCTTCCTGACCAATAATCCGCTCGTGGATAACCTCTTCCAATTTTAATAATTTTTCTTTTTCACTCTCCGTAAGAGCAGAAACTGGAATCTTGCTTTTTTCGCTAACTATCTTTGCAATATCTTCTTGGTTTACCAAAGAGTTTGTGCCTCGCGCAGACTTTACGGCCAAAGCTGTTTCTTTTATTATTGCGACAGCTTTTTCAGGCAAATATCGATCATGTAAATATTTATCCGATAGATTTACTGCAGAAGCAATCGCATCATAAGAAAAATAAACACCCGTTTGATATTCAATTTGTGATGACTCTGCTTCCAAAATCTGAATTGCCAAATTTTTATCAGGTTCCAACACTTCTACTCGTTCAAAAATTCCCGAAAGAGCCGTTTCTTCAACAACGCGTTTGTATCCTTCCGGCGTTGTTGAGGCTAAAACCGGTACACGTACCTTATTTAATTCCTCAGCTAAAAGAGCGGCTAAAGAAATCCCATCTCCACTTAAAAAATATTCCAAGTTAGGAATATCCAAAACAATATTTCCAGAATTGGCTACATCAGTCATTACTGCCATTAATTTTTTTCCGGCTTCTTCTCCGGTTGCGCCCCCCAAAATCTCTGAAAGCGAAAGCTGTATCAAACGTTTATCTTGAAATTGTTTTGGTACATCTTCTTTTATCATCAACTCCGCGACACCGTCTATAATCGCCGACTTTCCTACTCCACGCTCTCCAACAAGAACAACGCCCCTGCTTTTACTTTCTATAATTCTGAAAATATTCTTGAAACTCTCTTCCCGGCCAATACAAAAATCAATTGCTCCTCGTCTGGCAAAAAAAGTTATATCCTCGCTAAATCTATCTAAAACAGGAGTTTGTACAGCCGTCATGGCGCGATTCATTTTTCCACGCGGACGAAAAACACTGGCCCGTCTAAATTCTGCATATCGCGCGCGGAGTTTATCTTGAATTTCTACCCATTTCACTACATTATCTAACTTTTCTTCATTTATATTGAAGTCATATAATATTTCTTTCAAAATCGGGCTGGCTTTTACCGCTTCCAGGCAAAGAATATTTGACCTTGCTTTCTTGTTTTTATGAAGCGCCGCCGTGATGTATCCGTTTAACAAAATCTGTAGAACAGAAGCGTCCAACCCGCCTTTGGCTTCCTTGTGCGGTTCGTGGCACAAAACGCGTTCTTTTATTTTTTCTATCGGAATCCCCAATCGGCCAAAAAGAATCTTCATCTTCGGTTTCTTAAGAAGCGTCAAAAATAAATATTCTGCAGAAACCGCGCTCTTGTTCTTTTTCGCCAAAAGAATCGCTTCTTCCAGCGCTTCTTCAGAATGCAAACTAAAACTTCTGGCAATATCAACTTTCTTATAATTCTTTAGCTCTCCAAGAAGAGCGGTCTTCATTTCGAACCTTTCCTCTACGCTTATCTTTAAAGGATTTTCAAAAAAGTGTGCCTCGCGTGTGATACGAGAAGCAAAATACAAAAGTCCTAAAAGTGATAAAAAGAAAAATAATAAATGACTATTCGGCGTAAACCAAAAACTATGATGAAAAAAATTGCGCGCGCCGGAAAGATAAACCTGATAAAAAAAATTTAGAATCCCAAACAAACCAAATAAAATTAAAATTCCATCAATAATTTTGTTTAGGATGCGTTTAGCCTTTTTAAAAAATACATCTTTTGATGAAGTTGCTCCGCCCCAATACAAAAAATAATCGCCTGTAAAAATTCCGGCTTGCTCTCGCTGTTTATTTTTTAATAAATTCATAAAATAGATAAATGTATTGTTATAAAATACAAAATCACAATCGGCAAAATAAGATAAACTAAAAATATAACTAAATAAAATCCACTAAAAGATAGAAAAGATATTGAACGAAAAATTATCTGAAAAAAACGCATAAAAAAGCTGACAATTCTGCCTTGCAAGTCGTATTGACCAAACATTGGAGTGAAAATATTTTTTGCCCAAATACCCACACCTAAAAAATTTTCCAATTCCAAAATACTTTTACCAACCCAGCGGATTGCCAAAATCATTCCTCTGGAATACCACCAGAGGGGAAAGTATAGAATATCTAAGATTGTGTCTAAAAAGATAATTTTTAATATGGCCATATAAATATAAATTAACTGTTCAAATTATCAATTATCAATGTTCAATTATCAATTTTAGTATCCGTCAGCTGACGGATATATTTTTAATATTACTTTCGCAGTAGCAAAAATACCTTAATTGGAAATTTATTCCTGAATTTATTCAGGAAGGATAATCATCGCCCCTATTGGCGCAGTTATCCAAATGAAACGGGCAATATCGCTTGCAAACAACTCGCGCGTAAAAGGCGATAAAACCAAAAGCGAGTCTGCCGGTAAAAAAGAAAGCGCGATTGATAACAGTAGCCCGATATGCAAAACAGAAAAAATCGGCACTTGCCACCAAGCACCTCTCCTCTCATGACCCGTAATACTATGCAAAAGCGAACTTCTACCAAACAAAAAGAAAAGCAAGGCAAATGTGAGTAGAAAAAAACCAAGTTTAAATACAAATATCTGTCCAACTTCTATACTCTCGGCTTTCTTTACCCAATCGTCTATAAAGGGCGCGGTATTTACAACCGCAAGAGCCATATAAATCGCAACCAAAATAACAACAATTCTATTTCTGCCTAAAGAAAAACCATATATAAATACGGCAATAATAAAAAATAATAAAATGAACAAGTCCCAGCTTGGTGAGGTTAGGCTTAATCCATTTAAAAAATCCAAATTTTCCGGTTTGAGAAAATCTACATTGGGAAACTTCATATGATTGTATTATAACAAGAAAGAAGAAAATAAAAAAATCCTCACAATTTTGTGAGGACTAGTCATCTGTCTTTTGATGATTTAAAATTTTCATCCAATGGTCTTTTTGGACCGACAGCCTAATCTGTTTCAGTTATATGTTCTACATTTCCCAATGCCATGCTCTTTGCTTTTTGGCGTTCTTTTTCTTCCCGTTCCGCTTTGCTAAGATAAATAATAATCGGCATAAAAATAACAGCAACAATCATAAGAAAAACTATAACTCCAGTTAGCATCCGACGCCTCCTTCTACTCTTTTTTGATTTATTTTATTTAACTTCAAATTGCGGTTGGATCTTAGGGCTTTATAGCGCAAAAATGCTTTTCTCCTTTTTGCTTGCTGTAAAAATATTTTCGTAGCAAACAACATAGCTATAAGGGTCGCTATCCCATAAGTAACAATTCCTTGAAGCGCAATTATCAACATCAAGCAAGTGTAAGCGCAAATTCCCAATATAAGACCAAACAAATCAGTGTAAAAAGCCAAAACAAGAAGCATTTTCACAGCGACAAAACCAACAATCAAACCGAAGAAAAGTTCATAAATCATTTCCATGTTTCTTATCTCCTCTTTCCAAACTGCCTGTAAGTGGTTTTTCGCGACTTAACCTTTTTTGCAATATATTTGCAGAGCATATAGACGCCCAGCATTAGAAAACCAATAAAAATCGCGATTATTGCTTGTAGCACTATATGAAAAATAAAATATTTGTCCAACATGATATTTCTCCTTTGTCAACGTTCTGTGTTAAAACTACCATAAAAATACAAAAAAGTCAATACCCTGCTCTATTCCCAATCTTCCAATATTTTTTTCTGCTTTTTGGATATTTTTTTCGGAACAGTAATATACATTTCTACCAGCATATCGCCACGGCCGGCAACTCCATATCCCTTCAAACGGAAAAGCTGACCAGATGCTGTGCCTGCCGGTATCTTTACTCTCATTTTTCCATCCAATGTTTCTACCTCTTTATGTCCACCCAAAGTTGCCGTTTTGAAATCAAGTGGCGTCCGAGTGATAATATTATTCCCATCTCTTTCAAATCTTCGATCTACTCCTACATTAATATGAAGGTATAGGTCGCCCGGTACTCCGCCTTTTTCTCCTGCCTCTCCACCGCCTGTGACACGCAAAATCTCACCATCGGAAATGCCGGCTGGAACATTTATTTTCAAACTTACGCTTTTTTTCAAAATACCGGCGCCTTTGCATTTTTTGCAGAGCTCATCAGGTTGGTTTCCTTCTCCTCTACACCGAGGACAAGTCGTGTTGGTAGCAAAAGAACCAAACATGGTGTTCTGAACTCTTCTAACACTGCCCGCTCCATTACATTCTGAACAAGTCGTTATTTTTGTGCCCGGTTCTGCTCCAGAGCCCTGGCATGCTTCGCATTTGGCGTTTTTATAAATTTCTATTTTCTTTTCTACACCCTGTATAGACTCTTTAAATGTTAGTCCAAGATTCATTTCTATATCTCCTCCGCGCGTGTGGGTTTTTGTGCGGGTGCGAGAGCCCATTCCAAAAAGGTCGCCAAAAATATCTCCCAAATCGTCCATATTTATATTAACGCGCTGTCCACCAAAATTTCCTGAACCGGAAAAAGGATTTTGTTGATTAAATCCACCAAAATTATCAAAAGTTGTGCCATATTGATCATATTGTTTTCTGCGTTCCGCATTATTCAATACTTGATAGGCTTCGTTTATTTCTTTAAATTTTTCTGCGTCTCCTCCCGGCTTATCAGGATGATATTTATGCGCGAGTTCACGAAAACGACGCTTTATCTCATCGGCAGAAGCGCTTCTTGACAAATCTAAAATTTTGTAGTAATCTTTTTCCATAGAATAGAACTTTTTAAAAAGGAGGCGAAATGGTTCCAAAGCTCAAAATTTACATAAGTAATCACGTAGAAATTGAGGAAGATCCATTGGGTATAACCGCGCTTACTTTGATAAATATCAATAATAGACCTTGCTCTTCTGTTTATTTTTCACCAGGAGACATTGAGTGCCGAAATGGCAGAACCGTTTTTATTCCATTTGGATTTAGGATGGAAGAAGACCCTTGTCGTCTTGTCTTTAAACGAAATATAACGAGATTTTCCCTTCCTAAGAACTTTGTTCATTATATTGAAGATGCTCTGACACAGCAAGTACTCTGGTATGAGCACGCATAACACATAGAAACAATATCCTCTGTCTTACGCAGAGGTTTTTTTATCCATACTAATATTAGTATGGATTTTTTGAGCGGGCGCAAGCGCCCGCTCAATCATACTCCTTTATTTATCTTCTTTTTTATCTTCTTCCTTCACTTCTTCCGCTTCTGCGTCTTGCACATTATCTTCTTTCTTTTCTTCTGCTGATTCGCCAGCTCCGTCTTTTGCGCCCGGCTCTGCGCCGGTTGTTTGCTGATTCTGATACATTGCCGTACCAATCTTTTGCGCAATTTGGTTCAATTCTTCCATTTTCTTTTTCATATCTTCCAAATCATTTGCCTCTTTTGCTTTTTTCAAAGCTTCTGTTTTTTCTTGCATTTCTTTTTTATCATCATCTTTCATTTTATCACCGGCATCTTTAATTAATTTTTCCGTAGAATAAATCATTGTATCCGCCTGGTTTACAGTATCAATCTGTTCTTTTTTCTTTTTATCTTCATCAGCATGAAGCTCAGCATCTTTTTTCATTTTTTCAATTTCATCTTTAGACAATCCGCTGGATGCGGTAATTGTAATCTTTTGTTCTTTTCCTGTTGCCTGGTCTTTTGCTGAAACATTCAAAATGCCGTTAGCGTCAATATCAAATTTGACCAAAACCTGCGGAACTCCTCTTGGCGCTGATGGGATACCGGAAAGCATAAAACGTCCGAGTGTTTTGTTGTCAGTTGCCATTTCGCGTTCACCCTGTAAAACATGAATTTCTACGCTTGATTGATTATCAGCGGCAGTAGAAAAAACCTGTTCTTTCGAAGTTGGGATTGTTGTATTGCGTTCAATAAGACGGGTCATCACACCACCCAATGTTTCCAATCCAAAAGATAATGGTGTAACGTCCAAAAGCAAAACGTCTTTTACGTCGCCTTGCAAAACGCCTGCCTGAACAGCCGCGCCAAGAGCCACAACTTCATCCGGATTAACTGAAACGTTTGGTTTTTTACCAAAAAATTCTTCCACTTTTTTCTGAACCAATGGCATGCGGGTCATTCCGCCAACCATAATTATCTCTTCAATGTCGGATTTTTTGAAACCGGCATCATCAAGAGCCTTTTGGCATGGAATTAAAGTTCTTTCTACTAAACCACCAACCAGCTCTTCCAATTTTGCGCGAGAAAGTTTCATTACCAAATGCTTTGGCCCGTCCTGGTCTGAAGTAATAAACGGCTGGTTTATTTCTGTTTCCCCTGCTGTGGATAACTCTATTTTTGCCTTTTCCGCAGCTTCTTTAATTCTTTGTAAAGCAAGCTTGTCTTTTCCAAGATCAATACCTTCGGATTTTTTAAATTCATCCAAAATCCATTGAATAATAATCTGGTCAAAATCATCTCCGCCTAAATGAGTATCGCCATTAGTTGATTTTACCTCAACCGTGTCTGCGGAAATATCCAAAACGCTAACATCAAATGTTCCGCCTCCCAAATCATAAACAACGGCTTGCTGGCCTTTTTTCTTATCAAAACCATAAGCCAGAGCGGCTGCAGTCGGTTCATTAATAATTCTTTTTACTTTTAATCCGGCGATTTCTCCCGCGTCTTTTGTTGCCTGACGTTGCGCGTCATCAAAATATGCCGGCACAGTAATAACAGCTTCTTCAATTTTTTCTCCCAATTTTTCTTCTGCGTCTGCTTTCATTTTTGCCAAAATCATGGCGCTTACTTCTTGCGGGCTATACTCCTTGTCTCCCATTTTTACCTTTACTCCGTCTCCTGACTTTACTATTTCATAAGACATAAGCTCTATGTCGCGTTTTACTTCCGGGTCGTCAAAACGACGTCCGATAAGACGCTTAACAGAAAAAATAGTATTTTCCGGATTAGTGACGGCTTGGCGTTTTGCCAATTGTCCAACCAAACGTTCGCCATTTTTATTGATTGCAACAATAGATGGCGTCGTTCTTTGTCCCTCCTTATTTTCCAAAACCTTTGGGCTACCGCCCTCTACAACAGACATACAGCTGTTTGTTGTTCCTAAGTCTATTCCTAGTATTTTTGACATATTAATTTATTGTTCGACCTTGTCGAGAACTACACTCGGTACTTCTCCACAAAGTCGAAGATTATTTATTTTTAAGTTATTTTGTCGCGAAGCGACTCCTCCATTTATAATTTGTAATTATTAATTTAGAATTAATTTTTTCTCCTCCGAATTAATTATTTAGCTTCCTAATCGCAAGGCGACACCTTCATTCGTAATTATTCTCTCTCTCCCACAACTACTCTCGCCGGTCTAATTATTCTCTCATCTTTCTTATATCCATCAACAAGCACTTTTACTATTTTATTTCCATCTCCAACACGTTCTACTGCTTCTGCAAGCGCAGGATTAAATTCTTCTCCCAATAAATCCATTTTTTCCACTCCACGCTGGTGCAATAAATCTTCAAACTGCTTTTTGATATGTTCTATCCCCTGCTTCCACGCAGAATCTTTTTCAATGGCGTTTAATGCAGAATTTAGATTATCCAAAACAGGCAAAAAGTCGCAAATCAAATTTTCTTCTACTAATCCGTGCAAAACAGATTTTTCCTTTGCAATTTCCTTTTCTCTATTTTCATAATCAGCCTTCATCCGCAAAGCAAGGTTCTTCCATTCTAATAATTCATCATTTTTTGGTTGTGTTTTTTTATTTTCTTTTGACATAATTATTTTACTCTTGACATTTCTTAATAATTGTGATATGCTTTTTTCAGAAAAAGGAGGAGCCAATGTCAACCTATGAACGCCATCGTCAAGCCATCGAAGATCATTTGCAAGGGCGTCCGCCAACCAAACAAAGGGGATGCCGTTCAATGATACTTTGCAGCTTCAACCCGCTGTTGGATACTTTACAAGTGGCAATGGAATGTACGATGACACTACTTTTGCTACCGAAGAGCAGTGGGATGCATTGCGTACAGAATTTCTTTTCTGATTTATGAGCCCCATGGGCTCTTTTTTATTTTCAAATTATCGCAATGCGTTACCCCTCTTCCTAATTCCTATTCATACAGCATTTCCTTCAAAAATTCCAACATACTTGCGTTTTCATCATAGTCCATTCTCATTAATCCCATGACAACTACCAGATGATCGTCTATCTTTGCCAAAATACTGGCGCATTGTCCTCCAAAAGGATTATTTTTTCCCAAAATAACATGAACCTTATGGTCATTAATTTTGTAATATGTGGAATGCATCACATCATTCATCTTGTCTACCATATTCCCCATATTTACCTGCAAGCCAGCAAGTTCCGGTTTTTCAAATAAATTGCTAAAGCCAGTGTAATATATATCATCTGCGCCAAAAGCAACAATTACCGTTTCTCCGCTGATAGTGGCAATCTCTTTTGCCAAGAGTTTATACATTTCGCGTTTATCAACTTTATAATTCTTTTTTATCTTTCGGAGCGCAGTGGCAGCATTATTATTCAAAGGGTGCACTTCCATTAAATTATCTACATAAAATTGATAGCCGGCTTCTGTCGGCGTTCTGCCGGCAGAAGTATGTGGCTGACGCAAAAGACCGCGTTCTTCCATTTCTGCCATATCATTCCGTATTGTAGCAGGGCTCATATCTAGCCCTGTTTTAGAAACCAAAAGATTAGAGCCAACCGGAACTCCTGTTTTTATATGTTCTTTTATTAGTTCTTTTAATATTCTTTGCTGTCTGCTTTTCATATTAGCAGTCGAATGATTAGAGTGCTAATTCAATATTAGCAAAAGGTAAAATTCTTGTCAAGAGTTTCTATTAATAGTAATATATCCTTATCCGTTCATTATAATTTATAGGCAAATCCGGAAGGAGAAGGAAATGTCTTGTGAAAAAGACAGAAATAAAAATACTACGCAAAAAGGTGTGTGCAAAGTAATACCTAAACCAAGAATCAAAATAATTGATATCGCAAAAGAATTGGAGCTAAAAAACGCTCTGGCGCAATTTGACCGTTGGGTCGCAACAAACAATGCCAGAATAATTGATGTTTTTGGCATCTGGAGCAGAAGGTTTGAGTTGGCAATCGCAGTAGAAACTTCATCTGTAAAATCAAAAATAAGATATGAAATTATTGGTAAAGACAGATGTTTCACCCGCGCTCTCGCCCGATACGAACAGTGGATAAAGGCTCAAAAAAATATTAATATTATTTCTACGGCTGTTTTTAGCCATATGTTCATTGAAATCGTTGTCTTTTTTGAAGATTTTGAAGAAGCTCCAAAAAATCGTGCCGGCTTCATTTAAAAAATCTTAATTAAAAAATCCCGATACAACTCGGGATTAATTTTTTATCCGATCGCTCGGAATTGGCGACGGATTTCCGCTGTAATCAGCAATTTCTATTCCACCTTTGTTTTCTCTGTTTACAAAATGCACTGCTTCCAAAAGACCTTTAATGCTTTTCTTCATATGCAACCGCAAATTAGGGTCAATAGAAAAAAATTGGTCATAAAAGTCAATCAAGTCCTTCGCCTCTCCAAAAAAGCTGAAAATTGAAGCCCATCGCCTATACAATATTGTCTGCGATACAAAGGGCAACGCTTCGGCATAAAAAAACAAAACTCCTATCATACGAAAAATCTCCGCATCTTCTCCGATTTCCAAAAGATTTTTGCATATTAAATGTTTTTGGTCATCTCTGAGTTTATTTTTTGCTTTTCTATCCTCTACTCCGGCTCGATGCTCTTCGGTTATAAAAGATAAGAATATAAAGTAAACAACATAAAAATTATCTGACATCAAAAGGCGCTTGACCAAATAAGGAAGATTGACGGAAAAATATAGAATTATCGCTAAGCACAAAAATTCTATTCTTGCGCTGTCTGCTACTTTTTTTTCAATGCTTGTTTTTATTGCCTTCAATACCGCCTCGCGCTGAAGTTCTCTCTCACGATCTTTATACCAAAAATATATGGCTTTTTGTAACAAATTCTTTTTTATTTCCGGCTCATTCGCAATAGCATCTTCAAAAAAAGCGTATAATCCATCCAATGCTTCAATATGCGGATGCTTATATTCTTCCATTTTCTCCTCTTCTTTCAATGTGCTGTCTTTTTTATAACATAAATCTCTTATTTTTTCAAGACGATTATGCTATTCTTTCCTTTTTTATATTTTAGAACTAGAAAACCGGCCTGTTTTGCCAAACGAACCAATTCGCTTTTTGTAAAATGATGATAGTAGCGAGGCGTAGCCTGAAAATTAATCCAAAAATCGCCTGCATCCAAATCCTTGTGCCGAAAGAAAAAATCAGCCAAACGAAGTTTATATTTTTTAATCAAGCGCCATTGCCATAAATTCCAATTTGTTAAAAACAAAATTCCTTTTGGCTTTAAAACACGATACATTTCTTTTAAAACCGCGAGACGCAATTCCTCACTCGGGATATGATGCAAAAACGCTACACCGGATATAAAATCAAATTCATTATCTTCAAACTCAAGGTTGCCGGCATCTTTTATAATTTTGAAATTGGTATTTGGATAATTTTTTTGCGCTATTTTTATCAGCTCCTCCGACTGATCAATGCCAATATAATCCGTAATCAATAGTTTATAATTAGAAGTTAAATGTTCATAAAGCCTCCCATTTCCACAACCAACATCCAAAATCTTACTTTCTTTTTTTATATATGGCGCGCACAAATCAAACTCCAGCCAAGAATACTGACGTGAGGCATCAAACTCTTTGGCTATATTGTTATAGCTTTCTCTGTTTTTTTCTATAATT
>PFCS01000054.1:24764-25036 GCA_002772895.1 Parcubacteria group bacterium CG10_big_fil_rev_8_21_14_0_10_36_14
TCATATTATTATAATAATACCAAAAAAAATTAAAAAATCAAGGGTCTTGACCTTTTTCCAGTTTTATGTTATTTCTAAGGCAGAGGTAAACATGAAAACACCGCTTTGGCTTGATATCTCTCTTCATATTTTTTTTACCGCAACCTATGCTCTTTATTATGCAAAAAGGCATAAATGGAAAAAGAAATATTTTGTCGGTTCTTTATTAATTGTAGCCTTTGGAATGTTTATTGATTTGGACCACCGCAGAATTATTGAAAGATTTTTAAATA
>PFCS01000055.1:0-965 GCA_002772895.1 Parcubacteria group bacterium CG10_big_fil_rev_8_21_14_0_10_36_14
TACACTTTTTAGGGTTAATGATAAAAATTTTTGATAAGGGGTTGTGCCATTCATGCTTTTTCCAACATGTGGACGTTCATAATTATACCAGTTTGTATATTCTTGAATTGTTTTCCATGGTCTATGTATATTTAGATAATATTCATCATCTACAGATCTATTAGCTCTTTCCACCTTGCCATTCCATGGAGCAGAATGTTTAGGAATATATCTGTGTATGATATTGCTTTTGATGAGGTATTTATGAAAATATCCTCTAAACTCACTTCCATTATCAGTCTGAATCCCAGTAATAATAAATGGAAAATATTTAGAAGCTAGTTTAAATGCCTCAATTGTAGCCATGCTATCTTTGCAAATCATATTTACTGCATATTGCAGATTGGTTACAGTATCTATAAATCTATACTGATATTCCCATGTATTGTATTTATTTCTACCGGGGACATATTTTACGTCTAATTGTACATTTTCACCAGGAATTAAGGCTAAATATGGTTTTTTCATAGGTATATACCATTTTAACTTTTTTTGTGGTTTTCTGATTAATCTTTTCTTTTTGTAAAACTTGTAAATAGCGGTAGTTGATATGTCCAAGCTATATTTATCTTTTAAGTATATTTTCATTTTCAGTGGCCCATAATTAACCTTTCTCTTAGTTTTAATAATGTCTACTTTGATATTAGGAGTAAGTTTAGTGTGTGGGTGTATTTTTCTTGGTTTTCTGCCCGTCATTCCATACAGATGATCTTTTTTGTACCACTTATAGTATGTTTTTCTAGATATACCAAATATCTCACACACTTGGTCTACCGATTTTCTATATTTATCGACTTGAAGATATCACTTGGCTCTAAGCTCACGAGGTGATGAAAGGGGTGATCCTGCCATATATTTATTTTGCTAATTAAGAGTTAACCTTTGTCACCCTTAGCCTTAGCATAATGTCACCCCATAAGGTTAAC
>PFCS01000055.1:992-7807 GCA_002772895.1 Parcubacteria group bacterium CG10_big_fil_rev_8_21_14_0_10_36_14
CCTTATATTTTGTAATATTTGGTTAGAAGGCAGAAAAATGAGGAATTTTTACTGTTTTTTTATTTCATAGCTTGTCTGTGTGTTGCTAGTAACATAAAAGCGGAAAAACCGAAAATTAGCATAGAGTCTGATAAGGATGGTAGCTCGATTTTTATAGAAATAATGGAGAAAACTAGGATTTCGAAGTTTTATTTAACGGACGTTGGTAATATCAAGTACTGGCAGATAACGAACGACAATAAAAAAGACGTTCTTAAAATAAATATTTTGATGTATTTTACGGACGAGCTTTGTCAGACAGCCATTATAATAATTTAATATAAGGGCGAAAAAAAGTTTTCTTTTTTGGAACGTAAAGATACAGAAAAAAATAAAGAGCAAATGAAACTTTTTTATGCAATAGACCAGGAGCTTCAAAAAAATAAGAAAAAATATAATCTTGTTAATTTGGCAAAGAGAGAAGCGCGGAAAAAGCAGGGGGAATATAGAAAAAAACAATAAAGAAATAAACGAAAAGCAAAAAAAGAAAAACGATTTGAAAAAAAATCTACAAATGGTAAAGGAACTTATAAAATAAAAGCGCACGAGCGCTTTTTTATAAAATATGGTAAAATAATTATATGATAAGAAAGATATTTATTACTTTTGCCGCAATTACGCTTGTGGGGGCAACGCTCGGTTTTGTTTATCGTGGAAAAATACGCGATACAATTTTAGAATCGCAGAAAAACAGTTTGCCTGAAGCTGTGAGTTATACTCAAGCAAAACAGAAATTAACATTTATCAATGGAGAAATAGAAACAATGGAAATTATTCCGGTTGAGGGTGACTTAAAATCTGACAAATTACCCATACCTAATGAGAATAAATTACAAAAGGAAGACATGGCTATAGCTAAATTGCCGGAAAGTTTTAATCTTGCCATACCTTTTACTTCGCAAGCTCCGTTTGCGGTTTGGGATGAAATTCATAAAGAGACGTGTGAAGAAGCCTCTGCCCTTATGGCCGCTCGTTTTGTCTTGGGGAAAGATATTAAAAACGCAAATGATGCGGAAAGTGATATTTTAAAAATAATAGATTGGGAAAAAATAAATTTTGGCTTTTGGAAAGATACAGACGCTCAAAAGACAGCAGAAATTCTGCAAAATTATTTTGGTCTTAAAAATATAGATGTAAAATACGATATTTCTATTGAAGACATCAAAAAAGAAATCGCCTTAGGTAACCCCATTATTGTTCCTGCTGCCGGAAGAGAGCTCTATAATCCATATTATACTTCGCCAGGCCCTTACTATCACATGCTTGTTGTAAAAGGATATACAAAAGATAGCATTATTACAAACGATCCCGGAACAAAGCGTGGAGCGGATTTTTTATATAAGAACGATGTGTTTTATAATGCTTTGCATGATTGGAATGGTGGAGATGTAATAAACGGAAAGAAGGCGATGATAATAGCAAGGATGTAGGATGATAATTATAGTATTAGTTTATAAAGCGGGTTATTATCCTAATAAAGTTTATTAGCTAAAAAGCTAATTTATGTCCATAGTATTTCACAATTTAACGGTGGAGGAAACGTTTAAAGAATCAGGAACAAATATAAACGGTCTTACTGAGAAGGAGGTAAAGGCACGCCGAAAAAAATTCGGTAAAAACGAATTGCCAAAGGAAAAAGCACTTTCCCGTTTTTCGATTTTTCTTTCGCAGTTTAAGTCGCCATTGATATATATACTTTTAATAGCGGCGTTTGTAAGTGGCGTATTGATGGAAACAATAGATATGGCGATTATTTTAATCGCTATTTTTATTAATGTAATAGTTGGCTTTATTCAGGAAGACAAGGCGAATCGTTCTTTGGAACAGCTCAAAACATTAGTTGAGCGCAGGGCGCGCGTAATAAGAGATGGTAGAGAAATAGATATAAAAGCCGAAGATTTAGTTCCCGGGGATATAGTTGTTTTAGAAGAGGGGAGCAGAGTCCCGGCTGATGGACGAATTATAGAAGAGAACGATTTAGAGGTTAACGAAGCACCGCTTACAGGGGAGTCGCTTCCTATAAAAAAAATCGTAAAAAAGATTAACAAAGAAACTGTTTTAGCAGAACGAAAAAATATGGTTTATATGGGTACGCTCGTTTCTTCCGGTAGAGCTTATTTTATTGTTACGAAAATCGGAGCAAAAAGTCATTTTGGCGAAATCGCGTCTCTTGTGAGAGAGATAAAAGAAGACAAAACCCCTCTTCAGGAACGCATCGGACATTTGAGTAAAATATTAGCCGTGGCTATTGTAATTATTACTATCGTACTATTTTTAGTCGGGGTCGTTTCTGGCCGATCATTTTTTGAAATGTTTTTAGTTTCTATCGCTGTGGCAGTTTCCTCCATACCTGAAGGTTTGCCGATTTCAGTTACGGTTATTTTGGCAATTGGTATGCAAAAAATGTCTAAGCGCAAGGCATTAACCAGAAAAATGATTGCCGCTGAAACATTAGGGAGCGTCAGTGTGATTTGCACAGACAAAACCGGAACCCTTACACTCGGTGAGATGCGGGCGACCCATCTAATTTCTTACAGTGGTGATTTATTTATTGAAAAAAACGGAAAGCATTACAAAGACTTATTAGAGATGTCAATGCGCATAAGTTTATTATGCAACAATGCTGTTGTAGAAGAAATTGGCAGTGATTTAAAAAAATGGAAAATCATAGGAGACACCACTGAAAAGCCATTTTTAATAAAAGGATATGAGTTGGGTTTTGATAAAGAAAAATTAGAAAAAGAAATGCCACGAATACACGAGATACCTTTTAGTTCAGATAGAAAATTTATGGCAACATTAAATAAAACAGGCAAAACAAGTCAGACGATATTTATAAAAGGCGCACCCGAAATTATTCTTTCAAAATCAAAATACTTACTTACCAATTCTAAGAGCTCAAAACTTAGTTCCAAAGATAGAGAACATTTTAAAAAAGAAATAGAAAAATTAACTTCCACAGGGCTTAGGGTTTTAGCCATTGCATTTAAGGAAACCAAAAATCAAGAAAAAATTGATGAAAAAGATATAAAAGATATTGTTTTCGTGGGAGTGATGGGATTAAAAGACCCGCTTCGCGAGACCGCCAAAGAAACAATAGAATTTACAAAAGCCGCCGGCATACGACCGGTAATAATGACTGGAGACCATATTTTAACTGCCAAAGCGATTGGCGCTGAAATTGGATTTCGTACAGGCAAAGATAATGTTTTGGAAGGCAAGGATATAGATGATTTAAGCGATGCAGAATTGAAAGAGAAAATAAAAGAAATTGATATTTTTGCAAGGGTTTTGCCAAAACATAAATTAAGGATAATTGACGCGTGGCAGGCCAGGGGAGAAATTGTGGCAATGACAGGCGATGGAGTAAATGACGCGCCGGCAATAAAATCTGCAGATATTGGCATAGCGCTTGGTTCGGGCTCGGATGTTACAAAAGAAGTTTCAGATATGGTTCTTTTAAATGATAATTTTTTAACTATAGTCAAGGCGATTGAACGTGGTCGTGTTATTTTTGATAATATAAGAAAAGTGATTCTTTATCTTTTGTCGGACTCTCTTGCGGAAGTAATAATTATAGCTGGCGCGTTGGTTTTTGGACTGCCCTTACCGGTTACGGCCGCGCAAATTTTATGGGTTAATATTGTAGATGATTCGTTCCCCGGGCTTTCTTTGGCGTTTGATAAAAAGGAACCCGATATTATGAAGAAAAAGCCGCGTCGTAGAAACGCATCTATTTTAAATGCCGAGATGAAAACAATAATCTTTTTAATTGGTACTCTAATGAGTATGTTTTTATTCGGAGCTTTTTATTTTATTTGGAATTTAACAAACGACTTAAACTATAGCAGAACTATTGCTTTTATTGGTCTTGGGATTGATTCCTTGTTTATTATCTATGCTTGCAGGAGCTTGCGGCATAATATATGGCGTATTCGTTTTTGGAATAATAGATTACTTAATTTTTCGGTTTTATTTGGATTTTTAATGCTATCTTTAGTTGTGTATGTTCCGTTTTTGCAGGTTGCTTTTAAAACCGTGGCATTGGGGGTAAGAGAATGGATTTTCTTTTTAGGACTGGGAGTGTTAAATCTATTAGCAATAGAGGCTGCCAAATGTTTTTTTATTCATATACACAAAATTGATTAGGAAAAATTTATGAGAAAAGCAAAAATAGCAGTTATTGTTCCGGCTTTTAATGAAGAGGAGACAGTTGCCGGTGTAGTGGCTGCGGCAAGCGCGAGCGAGCTGGTAAGCGAGGTGATAGTAGTTTCTGACGGCTCAACCGACAAAACCGCTCGGTTGGCAAAAAAAAATGGCGCAACACAAATTTTTAATTTGCCAATAAAAAAAGGAAAAGGCGCGGCAATGCTTCATGGGCTAACACACACAAATGCAGAAATTATTGTTTTCTTGGATGCTGATTTAAAGGGTTTTAAGCCAGAACATCTAAAACGCTTGATAGAGCCGGTTTTTAGAGGTGATTTGGTGATGAGCGTAGGGATTAGGGATCGCGGTAAAATAATGGAAAAAATTGGTCCATATCTTCCTCTTATTGGTGGCGAAAGAGCTATGCAGAGGTTTGTAATAGAAAATATTCCCGATAAGTATTTAAGAGGGTTTATGATTGAATCAGCGCTTAATTATTATTGTCGCTCTAGAGAACTCCCGTATGGAACGGTTTTTTTGCCAGGTGTAAAAATAAGACGAAAAATGCAAAAAGTTGGGGTATTGAAAGGGTTGGTACAGTATGTTAAGATGATATATTCTATTATTAAAGCAATGATACTGGTTAGATTGGCAAAAATTAGAGGAACTTTTTAGAATTTTATTTTTGTAATATTTTTTTATGAAAGTAGCAATAATGGGATTAGGGTTATATGTAAACGGCAGTGGCATAAGAGCCGCTAAATTTTTTATTGGAAAAGGCGATGAAGTATTAATTACGGATTTAAAAAATAAACGCGAGTTAGCAAGTCAAATTATAGAGTTAAGAAAATTTTGTGCAAAAAATAATAAAAAAATGCCATTTCTTCATTTGGGTGGACATAAAAAAGAAGATTTTAAGAACAATGATATTGTTATGCGAAATCCCGGAGTACCAAAGGATTCGCCTTTTTTAAAAATCGCGCGAAAAACCGGAGCGCAGATTGAAACCGATATTAGTATTTTTATGAAAAGCTGTGACGCCACTATTATCGGTGTCACCGGTACTCGTGGAAAAAGCACGACAACAGCTTTAATTTATGAAATATTAAAAATAAAGTACCCGAGGGTTTGGCTTGGTGGAAATATAAAAGTTTCCCCGCTTTCTTTTATAGAAAAAATTAAACCAAGCGATATTGTTGTCTTGGAACTTTCGAGTTGGATGCTGGAAAATTTTAATGAATATAAAATAGCTCCGCATATCGCCGTAGTCACAAATATTTATCCGGACCATCTGAATACTTATAAAAATATGGCAGAATATACTTCTGCCAAGAAAAATATTTTTAAATATCAAAAAACAGGAGATTATTTAGTTTTAAATAAAGAAAATAAAATAACAAAGAAGTGGAAGGGTTATTGCAAAACGATTTATTTTTCCAAAAACCAGCCCTTTCTATCTCTATTTAATAAAAAAAATAAAATAGAAATAAAATTAAAAGGAGATCACAATTTAGAAAATATTGGCGCGGCTCTTACCGTAGCGAAAATAATGAAAGTGCCAAAAATAAAAATTAAAAAAGTATTAAAAAATTTTGGAGGGCTTTCTGACAGGCAAGAAGTAATAGCAAAAAAGAATGGTATAGTTTTTGTAAACGATACAACCGCCACAACGCCTGATGGAGCAATCGCTGCCCTTCATACATTTGGCGCGGAACAAAAAAACAAAAAAATTATATTAATTGCCGGTGGAAAGGATAAAAGACTGGAGTATAAGCAACTGGCAAAAGAAATAAAAAAATATTGCAAAGCAATAATATTTTTTCCAGGAACGGCAACAGAAAAAATAAATTATCAATTATCAATTATCAATTATCAATTAATTATTATGGCGAAAGACATGAAAGATGCGGTAAAAAAAGCAAGGCAACAGGCTATTAGAGGAGATATGGTTTTATTATCTCCGGCTGCTGCCAGCTTCGGTTTATTTAAAAATGAATTTGATAGGGGAGAACAGTTTAAAAAGGCAATAAGAGAATAAAATAAAATTATAAAAAGCATCAATTAAAAAAATCCCGAATTGTGTCGGGATTTTATGATAGACTAAACTGTTCCAAAAGAACATCATAGGCCTCATTTGTGATTGGCCCGCGGGTTTTTAATGAAGAAGAAAAGAGTATATAATGCTCATTATCCGAGCCTAAATAACCAACTCGCATTTCTTGATCGTCGTATCTTCCCAAAAGATGCATGGCAAAACCAGGTTCTGGCTTTGGGTTAAGAATTACTTTGTCTATCTCATTTTTATTAGTATGAATAAAAATAACAAATACTTCATCTTTATCATCCGAACAAATCGCGACTAATCGTTTGCCGTTTTTAAATTGCTTATATTCAAAAATAGTATTTGTCACGATTTTTAGTTTTCCATTCAAAAATAGTTTTTCTTTTCCATTTTCTTTGGTTTTTTTTATCTTGTTTTCGGGCACGATTTTCTCCAATTTGAAAGGGCTTTAATCATATCTTAGGCTCAGCCTACGTTATTGTCAAATAAGCAGAAAAATGATATTGTTATTTTATAAGTATGAAAAGATTATTGAAAAAAATAGTTCCAAAATGGGCTATTAGAG
>PFCS01000056.1 GCA_002772895.1 Parcubacteria group bacterium CG10_big_fil_rev_8_21_14_0_10_36_14
CGCATACGCTGTGTTATACGCCCCGACGACCGAAGGGAGGAGAGCGCAGCGGGGCGCGACTGAAAAGAGCGAGTTCAAAAAATATTTTTCATTCAATTTCATTTTGATGGGCTTTTTATCTAATAATCAAAAATTTGTTTTTTTGTTTTGAATTTTGGGTAGAGGTGTTAGGGGTGAATGCCCAAAATTCAAAACTCCTTATTATTATAACATGTATAGATAAATAAAAAAGCGCGGATTGGAATAACCTCCGCGCGGGGCTTTTAAGCGTTAACATTTTGAGCGAACCTCTGAAGGTTCTCAACCAAAGAGCATGACGAGTTGTCAAAGACCAGATCAGCGATATCTCGGACCTTCAAGGCACCTCGTGAGAGTTTCACCCGATCCTTCGCCTGCACTTCAGTCCTCGCCTTCTCCTCTTCGACACCCATCTCGGTCTTCGCTCGGCTAACTCGCGTTTCTTCATCTGCATCCAAGTACACAACCTGCATCCTGTTGCCCAATAGCAGCTTTAGAAAAGCAGGCATATATGGATCATGCAGACTTTCAACCGTGTACTCGGTGACATAGTAGTGCCTTTGGCAGAAATGAAGCAGTTCGTAAGCAACCATTTCTGGAGTCGCCTCCTCACCGCGAGCCTCGACAATCTCAATGAAATATCGCAACTTTAACCGATAGAAGCCCCGCCTTCGCAAGTGGTCAGCAAAACTGCTTTTCCCGCACTCGCTCAAGCCTCCGAAACCTACGACCCTCGATATGCTACTCGCCATTGGGGCCAGTTTGATCCCGTAAGCCTGATTGAGTTGACTGCGCAAGGCATTCTGGATGTCGATAATCGGCGAAGTCACCGGAATACGCTGTACTGGCACTTCAGCAAAACACAATCCTACGGCACGCCGCAAGTTGGCCTGATAGAGAGCGTATCTTTCGTTCATGTAAGCCTCGTACTGGCCTTCCTCTGATCGGAATAGCTTTCTGCAGCCGTCTATTGAACGTAAGTAGCCATCATCGGGCACCAGCAGAACTTCATACTCTTCGGCGTAGTGGTCCAGTGCCTTTCGAAAACACTGGTCGGTTCGAAAGATGGCGTCTTCGATACAGATACCTTCACGGGTTGTCCAAGTTGCAGCACATACTGCCTGAAACATTCTCCAACCTCGATCAAATACCTGAATCTTGCCGCTCACCTTATCCCTGTTCCTTGCGTTGAGCGATTCAATAATAATGTCCGCCAATTCCTCTACGGACACCTTCTCGAACCACCAACGAGACATGTCGGGACCTTTCAGCTTCGGCCAACGTTCGCTGTACTGTATCAATGGCTTGGTGATATGGAACACTTCACCACTCTGAGACAGTAAACGGATTTGTTGGCTTTTGCCTACTCCGTCCATCCCATTTAGAGATAACGGTTTCATGCTTAAGTCACCTCCTCAATAACTTTGTTCTTGATGGTTTCGGGTTTCGCATCATACCTGCCCAGCTCAGCAACAGGGATCCACTGGAAATCGTAAGTACCCTTGTAATTGCTACCGGGCTGGAATTCGGGACCTTTGCCTGTACCAACTTCTCCGGACAAGATTTCGCAACGGTAAAACAGTTCCCGCTCCGCCACGTCTTCTTTTATTTCGTCCGCGAAGACGTTGTCCACCCGGACAACAACTCCGATCTCTTCCAAGCATTCCCGCTCAAGGGCCTGCTCTGGCGACCGATCAGACTCCTCAACGCCACCACCGGGGAAAACCCAATATTCAAGGCCTTCCTTGATCCGGTGAATCAGCAAAATCAGACCATTCACAACTATGACCGCACGTACCCTGATTTTCATTGCTCATTCCTCCTTTTATATTAAAGAACACTTATGGCTATTTACAGCCATAATCGTTTGTAAAATTATTCTATCAATAATTTTACAAACGATTATTACTATAAAATATTGAACTTGCTAAATTCAATGAAAGCTTCTCTCAAATTACCACTCGTAACATTACTTTTAACGCAAAATCCATTTTTAGTCAATAAGACGAATGTAAAATGATTTCCTTGGTTAATTTTGTCAAATTTAAGATTATTTATTATTTCTTCAATATTAATAAGTGTTTGAATCTTATGTAGCATGCCGATATTTTCTTCAAATTTTTTGATAAGTGGTTTTATGCTATTAAATTTGTCTTGATTAATTGTGTTAAAGTGAAGTGATAAAATAATTTCCAATATTATTCCATAAAAAACGGCCTCACCATGTCTTAAATTAAATTTTTGTTCTAAATAATTAGCGTAAGTATGGCCTAAACTTAAAGCTTTGTGTATACCATTTTTATCATTAAAATCATTCTCAACTATTTTCTTTTTTGTTTTTAAAGAAAATTTTGTTAAATCAAAAAATATATCGGGGTAAGATTTTCCATCGAGATAATCAGCAATTTTTCGAGCAATTGAATTATCATTAACCACCAAGGTATGTTTCCATACTTCAACTAAGCCAAAGATTATTTCTTTTTTGTTTAATGTTAGGAGTAAATTTATATCGCAAAATGTATATCTGGGTGAGTAAAATGATCCTAATAGATTTTTTATTCCGCCAAAATTAATGGCAACTTTCCCAATAATGGCATCAGACATACTCATTACTGTAGTAGGAATTTGGATAAAATCAATACCTCTCATATAATTGGTCGCGACAAATCCGGTAATATCACCCACATAGCCTCCTCCAATAGCTATTAAACAGCAATTTCTATTCATTTTTGCTTGAACCATTTTTTGGATAATTTCACTGCATGCATTAAACTCCTTATATTTTTTCACTGGACTAATAACAATAATATCGGCAATTTTATTTTCGGAACATCGCTCGAGATTGCTTTTTATTAATTTATAAAAATTGGAATCAACCACGACAATCAGTTTATCATAACGCATAGCAATAATTTCCCGCAAAGCGAAATCAAAAATATCACAGCCGATAAATATCTTCTGGGTAATATATGGCAACCTTACTGTAATGCTATCTATTTTTTTCATACAAAATATGTTTTAACTCACCGGCATTTTTTGCTTTCAAAATGTGTTTATCACTTATCGTTTTTGATGATTCAGGTGAATATAAAATCGTTTTTATCGTAAATTTATATTTAGATATAACCCTTAGATTCGCTTCCGTATCATCAATATAGAAAAAATCTTTATCCTTTAAATCATTAGATTCGAAAACTTCCTTAAAAAATTTTAAAAACGGTTTTGTGTGTCGTATTTTACTGCTATAAAATTTTCTCTTGAAACTCGATTCAATCCCAAGCATTTTAAGCATCAAACCGCCCCATTTATGAGGTATTTCTGAAGCCAAATACAAATACGCGCCTTCTTTCTCCAGTTTTCTAATCAAAGAAATTAGTGTATTATCGTATTTTACTATATTTTTAAATAATTTATGCTCAAATTTTGCAATTTTTTCTTCTTCCACGACATCTTCCCAAAATTCCTTATTTGAGATAAGACCAACACAATACAGTATATATCTTTTTTTAAACTGATCATAAGATATCTTGTCCTTGATCAGCGGATACAATGTCTTTGTGGCAAAATAACTTTCTTTTGTTAAAACGCCGATAAGATCAAAAACTATTCTTTCCATATTAAGTAATTTCCCATAATTAAATAATCCATTGGAGTTTTGCAAAACATCACCATCGCATCTTTCGGAGTTTCAACAATGGGTTCTCCGGAATCATTAAAAGATGTATTAAGAATTACCGGCACACCCGTTATTCGATAAAAATTTTTTATTAATTCATAATATATGCCATTATCTTTAGAAGTTATGGTTTGAACTCGAGCAGTTTTATCAATATGCATTATTGCTGGCACCTTATTCCACATAACCTTTCTTGTCTTTACTACTCGCAACATAAACGGAGAATCATCTTTTGTTTCAAAATATTCACCTACATATTCCTTTAATATTGAAGGTGCAAAGGGCCGAAATGGCTCTCTGTGTTTTATTTTTTTGTTTAAAACTTTTTTCATTGTGGATGGAAACGGCGCGCACAAGATGCTCCTATGTCCTAATGCTCTCGGCCCGACCTCGCTCCCTCCTTGAAACCAGCCAATAATTTTTCCTTTGGCCAATAACTCCGCCGTTTCCTTACAAATGTCTTTGCATTTTTTAAATTTAAAGTTTTTTGATTTTACCTCATACGGCAAAGTAAAAATCTTTTGTTCCTTATTTAGAACATCTAAAATTTCTTTCTCCATATATTCTCTGCCGAGATAAGCACTAGACAAAGTAAATACTTTATTATTTTTATAATATTCATGAAATCCATATAATACATTACCAAGGGCTTGCCCCGTATCATCACAACAAGGAGGCACGAATAAATTTTTAATTTTGGTTTGATTCAATATTTTTTCGTTTAAAATGCTATTTAAAAACACCCCACCCGCCAAACATAAATTTTCAATTTTATATTTCTCGTATAACCTATTTATCAGCTCAATAATAATTTTCTCCGTTCTGTTTTGAACAAAGAATGCAGCATCTTTATTTTGATAGCCGGAAAATGGTTTTCCAAAATTAAGTCTTCTCTCTTTTACAAAATTCAAAGCCGCGTGGAAATATTTTCCTTCAGCCAGGCTCTCTATCTGTTCTTTTTCATTTATAGAGTAAAGTGGGACATTAGGATATTTATCTTGCCCGTAATTCGCCAATCCCATAGTTTTTCCGGCCTCTTGCGCACTCCAGCCGCAAAAATTAGTAAACGTTTCATATGTCCTTCCAATACCTTTATATATAGACCTATTTGAATCATTCCCACCTATTTTTTTTATTGAATTACCATTAGCTAAATAATAACTTTCAGTATCAAAATTATTTCCCAAGCCATCAATAATTATAATTATTGCCTTATTGTAAGGAGATAAAAAGTAAGTTGAATAAGCATGTGATAAATGATGGTCAACACTTATGAATTTATTTTTATCTAATCCAAATGAAATCAAGTCGCCCTGAAACTTCTTTGGCAATTCTTTATGATAACTACTTGAGACAAATAAATCTATATCATGAATAGAAATGTTAAGTTCCTTTAAGCAATAAATTAAACTATATAAATATCCTTCAGAGTACTTTTTTCTATTTAGTCTTTCTTCTGCTATGGCAATAATCTTATTTTTGTTAATAACACAACAACCGCCATGATGTCCGGTATTAAAGCCTACTATTGTTTTATTGGATTTAAATTTAAATTCGAGCATATTTAGTTTTCTTTATATAATTCAAAAAAGCAAGGTAAAAATTATATCTTTGCTTTAAAGTTATTGCATTGCCAATTACCATTTCTGGTGTGACAATTTTCTTGAATTTAGGAAAGGCATAAGCAAAATTAGTTGACGTATCCTCATAACCATACGCCATAAATCCAGTTCGTCTAAGAATAATTTTCATCATTCTATATTGTATCTTAACTATCTTTTTTTCGTTTAAATCGGGATAATAGATGAGCTCCCTTTTGAATTCATGGAGACTGTCTGCAAAATTAGTTAAATCATAATTCGGAATAAGTGAAATATCGATATTTGTTAATTGGATTTTTGAATCGATCTCTCTTGGAGAATACACGCCGTCTCTTATCAAAGAGATAGCGTGAAGTGTCTTCGCATCCTTATATGATGTATTTTTAAACTCATCGAGTGTATAAAAAGTACAGCCAATTTTAATTGAGTATTTTTTGTGGGCTATTTTCTTGAATCTAACATAGAAATCATCGTTAAATTGGCAATTAAAAACAAGTAAAATATCTATATCGCTCCAACCGCTTATTATCTCCTTTCTTCCTAGCCCTCCGATAACGCAATATAGCAAAAGGTTGGCGCCAAATTCATTTTTTAGGCTGGAGAAAAAATCTTTTTCTATTTTTATATATTTATCTATTTCTTTAGCCATAATTCATTCAAGATGTTAATTAATTCATCTATGCTATTAATTTCTTGATCATAAAAATATTGAAGATAAGCTAAACAAAGCAACAGATCCTTATGAGACATTTTTCTCACATTAAACACAGCCATAATTTTCATAGCCAAGTAATTTTTGAATTCTAAATAAAAATTATATGGTCCAATTTTATTCATAACCGGCCTGACTACATAACGAATATAAGCTGAAATTGCCTCTTGACGTATTGGTGAAATTCTATGATTTATAGATTTTCCTTGAACAAAAACTTTATCTAACTTATTGAAAATATCTTCGTGTCCTTTAAATGAATGGCGATTATAAATTAAAGATAAATAATTCCCTTGAACCAAGTTATACCAGACGAATGTGGCAAATTCCGCCATAAAAGGAACCCTGCCGCCAGCCTGATAATCAAAAATCAACGGCTTAACTCCAATATTTAAATCGTTTGGATCGCATTGAGATATAATCGTCCAAGTAACCCTGTGGTTTCCAAAAAAGCTTTTTAATTCCTTAAATATTTTTGTTAAATTTAATTGAATCTCATTGCCATTAATCATTATTTTTTTGCCCTGATAAGAACTGATAAATTCCTTTGAATAAAATTTATTTATTCTAGTTTTTATTCTGTTCTCAAAAAATATATCAGCACAATTCTCCTTATCTCTTTTAATGGTTTTTAGAAAAACTTTTTTATATAATTTTAAAATTATAAAATACTTTTTATCCAATTCAGAATGATTTGCAAAATAATCAGCTAATAGACCGTCTTTCAGATCGACTGATTTTTCGTATTCATATATATGTATGATTTTACATTTAAGCGCAAGCTGAAATAAGAACTGAGGAACAGGGTAAAATTCTTTGATTTTTTTATAACCAACTAATTCTCTTTTTGATTCAATGGGATTCAAAACTTTAAAAAAATACTCTTTTGTTTTGGTTTTAATTTTGCCAAATTTTTCTGATTTAGATAATTGTTTGCAACTGCTCCACAAGGAAATTAACTCATCCTTTATCTCTTTTGGTTTTAAATTTTTATTATTTAATTTTGGAAAATCAACCAATTCTATAATGTGCTCACCTTCATATTCTGCATTACAATTAAACTCTGGGCCATTGCCAGTACCTATCTTCCCACTATTTATTAAGCAGAAATAAAAAAACTCTTTTTGATCTTTAAATATTCTCTTACATATTAAACTTTTTATATCCACATCTATTCCTAATTCTTCTCGACACTCTCTTTTTAAAGCTTGTAAGTTATTTTCTCCAATTTCTACTCCTCCTCCTGGAATAACATAATATACTTCATCTAGCTTAACTCTTTTAATCAAAATTAATTTGCCGTCATGTATAATTATCCCCCTTACTCTTTTTTTATGTTTAATTGTTTTTGTCATATTTTATTATAAATAAATCGTTTTCATAGCGTAGCGGAGAAAACTCCATATTTCCCCTTATAAAAAAGAAAAACAAAATCAGATTCTTTTTAAGAGCTGGGCGATAGCCCAAAAGTAAAACATGCATTTCACATAACGTTCCAGAATATGCGATGTTTGCCGGCGGTATAATATGCCCGAAGGGCGACCGCTGGCAAATATGGGTGGAGCGAAGCGGAACCGCATATCCAGTGTTAGGCGATGTAACAAAAATTTACTTTTCATTAAAACTTTTCAAATATATCTCATCGGCCATCTCTCTAACTTTTTGTCTGGCTAATTTAACCAAATCTCTGTCGGCTTCTTTGTTTAATTTTGCAACAGGCCCTGTCCCATCCTTTTTTATCCCGGTAGCTTCATTTAGTGGAACGCCTAAGTCGTAAAGAAATCCACTAATATGGCTTCCAAAAGGATCAGATGCCCCAGCATTTTCTTGGCCGATAAAAAATTGTGTCTGGTCAAAAATATTATGTTCTTCATGTTCAAGTATTGTTTTAAGAGTTGAAGCCCGTTTAGTTGACCACAAAGAAGCGACATCAAAATTAATACCTTCTCTATTAAGAATTTTTCCAATCCGACGAACTGTTCTACCCCCAACTACATGCTCTGTGACAATTAACACCCGATCGCCTAAATTTTTTGATTGATCCTGTATATATGTTTCCAATTTTTGTTGTCGCTCTTGTATATTTTGTTCATTTTTTTCTGGCGAGGGCAAATCTTCATCGGGGACATCTTCGTAATTAATGCTACCACCAGCAAAGAAAATGCGCTTTGGAGGATTTATTCCATGCTCTCTGTTATAACGTGCTATAATTTTACCAATTACAAGAGCAGGTAATCGTCCAGAAACATCATCACCAAGTATTGTTGTCCAGCGACCTTCTTTTATTCCTTCGGATATTTGTTCAACAAGATGTGCGAAGTCCTG
>PFCS01000057.1:0-1150 GCA_002772895.1 Parcubacteria group bacterium CG10_big_fil_rev_8_21_14_0_10_36_14
TGCAGCGGATAAGCCCGAATCGAGCGTTGAGCTAAGTCCAGCAAGGAGCATTACGACGAATGCGAATACTGCCCATGTTGGCAATAAGTTGGCGACAGTTTGTACGCCTATCATCGAAACATCAACGCCTGCTGGCAAAACAACATTCAGGGCAGGATTAGCTGCCAAGAAGCCGAGAGTTGATAATGCGATTGGAACAATACCAAAGAGTAATGCTCCGACAACGAAGGCTTTGACGAGTTGATTTTTCTTGATAGCGAAAGTTCTTTGCCAATATTGTTGGTCGGATATGGCGCCTGCGATTAAACCGATTGCGGTAACAATTCCGAGTGAGAAGGCTACACCCGGATCAAAGATATTTTTGATTCCCTCGATTCCATTTAAACCTGCGCTGATTGCCGATGAGCCACCGGCTGCCGCCCATGTCATAGGCAAAATAATTGCGCCGATAACAAATATCATAGCGAGCTGCACAAAATCTGTAATTACTGAAGCTTCAAGCCCTGAGATAAGTGTATAAACCAAAGCGATAACCGCTAAAATTGGCATAACAATTGTCAGCGGGATACCTGTGAGAAGCGAAACCAAACTACCTCCAGCAAAAAGCTGAACAGTTATTGCCATGAGTTGATAAAAGAAATATGGGAAAAGATAGATTTTGTGCACTTTTTCACTTTGCAGACGGTGGCGAATATATTGCGGAAGAGTGTAGCCTTCGGGTAATAATTTTCTAATGCGTGGTGCGAGGAAGGCAAAAATTGCTAACGCTAAAATATTTGGAGCGGTAAACCAAAAAATGCCAGCCAAACCTTTTTGATAAGCGAGCTGGACTGAAACAAAAAGAGCAGGCGCCCATATCCAAGAGGCGGCAATGCTTGATGCTCCAATGCCCCAGCCAACTTGTCGGCTTGCCACAAGAAAACCATCTTTTGTGTGCCATTTTTTCCATCTGGCGAAAAAATAAGTTACTAGCACCATGGCAATGCCAAAGATTGCCAAGAACCAATAACCTGCGGATTGTGTGATGTAGCCCATAATGTTTAGTTTAAATTAAGTGTATT
The DNA here is from genome assembly GCA_002772895.1 of Parcubacteria group bacterium CG10_big_fil_rev_8_21_14_0_10_36_14. Lineage (NCBI taxonomy): Bacteria > Parcubacteria group bacterium CG10_big_fil_rev_8_21_14_0_10_36_14. Next base: position 1,062 of record PFCS01000057.1, read on the forward strand.
TATTAAGTTTTCTGAAAAGAAATTGTCCACATTCATTATAGTTTAAGGAAAATTCCCTGCAATAGTTTAGGAAAAATTCAAATTTGATT
>PFCS01000057.1:1178-2019 GCA_002772895.1 Parcubacteria group bacterium CG10_big_fil_rev_8_21_14_0_10_36_14
CGAGCTGAGCCCCGAACCGTATATCCCTTGTTATGTGTCCCGAGCGTAACGAAGTGAAGCGAGAGCGCAGCGGGGCAAGGATTTCTGAAAGAAATCCGCAGAGTTTTTTGGACGGAAATTTATTTTTCAAGATAATATGTAGCATGCTTGAAAACCAAGAGTGAATAGTTATATTTTACATCAATAAGTTTTAAACCCAATTTTTCGAATGTTTTTTTCCATTGCTTGTCGTCTTTATTGGTATGTGGGTGTCCTGCAAATTCCAAATTAAGTAAGCTATCAAAAAAATAAGTTACATATTTATGAAGCCAGTTAACGTAAATATCCTCTATGATAATGATCTTTTTCGAAACACGTTTTGCTTCATATAAAATTTTTTCGGGTTCAGGAGTATGGTGCAAAACAGTCAATATCAAAGATTTATCAAACCTATTATCATTAAATGGAATCTTGTTTCCATCATAGATAACTGGCTTCATGTTATTTACAAAGCTCAAATTTTGAACATCCAACGGGGTAATTTTATATCCTTTATTGGATAAAATTTCACAAACATTGCAAGTGCCAGAACCAATGTCTAGTATCAGATCCTTTTTGTCCAGAAAAGATTGGATTTTCTTGACCATATCTCTGGCTCTTATATCTCCAGCTTTGTAAATAATTTTCCTGAAAAACTTATTTTTTTGTAAAAATTGAATTAACATATTGTGATTAGGTTAGTATGTATTTAAAAAACATTCGAAAATTTCCGTCCAAAAAATTTCACATAATGGGCGGCGGCTATCCGAAGTGGCTGGACAAAAATAAATTTTTTGGTCAGACATTTAGGATAGCCGTCAGT
>PFCS01000057.1:2040-17964 GCA_002772895.1 Parcubacteria group bacterium CG10_big_fil_rev_8_21_14_0_10_36_14
GAAAGAAGCGAAGCGATTTCGCTACAACTAGTGTTTATGCGAAGTGTTTTCGCATAAACGCATTATTTGACACTTTTTGCGATATATTTTAGAATTATTGTATATGCAAGAGTATCAAAATTATTTGGATAAAACAAAGCGAGAATTATATTTGCGAAATTATAGCCAAAAAACAATTAAAGCATACTTGCTTTGTTTAAAGCACTATTCTAATTTTATCAAAAATGGTATAGAAGAAGCAAATGAAGAAAAAATCAAAGAATTTCTGCTTCACATCAAAAGTAAAAATTATTCCCCTCAAACGATAAATCTTTATTTGAACGCCATTAAGTTTTTTTACAAGGAAATCATAGGGTCATACATAAAAATTAACATAAAATTTTCTAAAAAAAGCAAAAAATTGCCGATTGTGTTATCTCGGCAAGAAATAGGTGATATTATAGATAATATCGGCAATAAAAAACATAAACTATTAATCGCTCTGTCTTATGGAGCCGGGCTACGGGTTAGCGAAGCCATTGATTTGAAAATAAAAGATGTTTTGCCGGACGAAAATATAATTCACATTAAAGAAGCAAAGGGAAAAAAGGATAGGATAACGGTGCTTCCCGAGAGTTTAAAAACAGAGTTATTGATACTGATAAGCAATAGGAGCGCTGATAGTTTTCTTTTTGAAAGCGAACGCGGAGGAAAATTAACGACAAGGACGGCACAAAAAATTTTTGAAAACGCGCTAAAAAAGACGGGAATAAAAAAAGACGCTACCTTTCACTCTTTGCGCCATAGCTTTGCTACGCATTTGCTTGAAAATGGCACAGATGTGCGATATGTGCAGGAACTTTTGGGACATGCCAATATTCGTACAACGCAAATTTATACGCACATAACAAATCCGAGTTTAAAAAATATAAAAAGTCCATTATGAATAACGTCCGCAACTTTTGTATTATCGCGCACATTGACCATGGAAAATCCACTTTGTCGGACCGGCTTTTGGAGTTTACTGGAACCGTTAATAAGCGCGACATGAAGGCACAGCTTTTGGATACTATGGATTTGGAGCGAGAAAGAGGCATAACAATCAAGCTCCAGCCTGTTCGTATGGACTATACCCTTGGTGGTACGCCATATATTTTAAATTTAATAGACACTCCGGGGCATGTTGATTTTACATACGAGGTTTCTCGTTCTTTGGCGGCTTGTGAAGGAGCGGTTTTGCTTGTTGATGCCACGCAAGGCGTGCAGGCGCAAACAATTGCCAATCTTTATTTAGCACTTGACCAGGGATTAACTATAATTCCTGTTATCAATAAAATTGATTTAGCCGGCGCGGAAATAGAAAAAACAAAAGAAGAGATTGTTCGCATTACTGGATGTAAAAAAGAAGAAATAATTGAAGTTTCCGGAAAGACAGGACAAGGAGTTCTGGAGCTTCTACAGGTTGTTATAGATCGTGTGCCTGCGCCAAAAATAGAAGACAAAAAACCACTTCGCGCTTTAATCTTTGATTCAAATTACGATGAATATCGGGGAGTGGTTGCTTATATCCGAGTTGTTGATGGCAGGTTAGTTCCGGGGATGAAAGTTAAGATGCTTGGTACGGGGAGAATATCGGAAGTTTTGGAAACAGGATATTTCAAACCCAAAATGCAAAAAAGCAACAATTTGGAAACAGGAGAAATTGGATATGTCGTAACAGGTGTAAAAAATATAAGCAAATTACGAGTAGGAGACACAATAGCTGAAAATAATACAGATGCCAAAGCTCTGCCTGGCTATAAAAATGTACGGCCAATGGTGTATGCTGGTATTTTTCCAAAAGATGGAAGCAACTATGCAGAACTCCGTGAAGCAATGGACAAATTAAAATTAAGCGATGCTTCGCTGGACTTTGAGCCGGAACGGAGTGAAGCGCTTGGCGTTGGTTTTCGCGTCGGTTTTTTAGGACTTCTTCATTTAGAAATTATTACAGAAAGAATAAAGCGCGAATTTGATATAGACCTGATGGTAACCGCGCCTTCCGTCGCATACGAAGTCCATAAAACAAATGGCGAAAAAATAATAATAAAAAGTCCGCAGGAACTCCCTGATCCTTCACAACGCGCAGAAGTATTGGAGCCATGGGTCAAGGCCGACATTGTAACGCCAAAAGAATTTATGGGAAATATTATGCAACTTGTTGCTACGCGACAAGGAGAATATAAAAATACCGAATATATTGGCGACGAAAATTTGGGCGGGCGGGTAATTTTGCATTACGAAATGCCGTTAGCCTCGGTTGTTACCGATTTTTATGATAAACTGAAAAGCACCAGTTCGGGTTATGCTTCGTTAAATTACGAGCTTGCCGGACAAAGAGAAGCAGAAATTGATCGCTTGGATATTTTGGTCGCCGAGTCGCCGGTTGAAGCGCTTTCCACAATTGTTTATCGTGATACGGCTTATGTTGATGCGCGCCGAGTCGTGGACAAATTGAAGGATGTATTGCCTCGCCAAATGTTTGAAGTAAAAATACAGGCAATTCTCAATTATCGCATTGAAATGAAAGGCGGAGGAAAAATAATCGCCTCAAACCGGATTCCTCCGATGAAAAAAGACGTAACTGCTAAACTTTATGGCGGAGATGTGACGCGTAAACGCAAACTTTTGGAAAAACAGAAAAAAGGAAAACGTAAAATGAAAGAAATGGGAGTGGGAAGAGTAGATATTCCGCCGGAAGCATTTACCGCGATACTTAAAAAGGATTAAACGGCTCAATTAATTGAGCTGTTTTTATAATAGAAAAAAACGTCGGCTAAAGACGGCGTGTGCGTCTGTTTGCCGGTAGATAGGCTTTTTCCTCCCTCTTGGTACTCCAAGGGGGAGGCTAGGTGGGGGATTATTTAAAAATAAAAAAGATATCCCCCCTCTAACTCCTCCCTTGAGTACAAGAGGGGAGAAAGCGTTTTTATTATTTCTTCTCTTTGCGCGTTTTGTTATTTTATGCTAAATTTTAGATAGCACTTTGATAAGGAGAGGGCGATGATAGACAGAGAAAAATTAGAGAAATATTTTGATGGCTTGAAATATACCGTGAAACGCAGTTGGATAGAAGATGAGCATGAAGTTATGTTGATTGACTTCCGAAATAAAAAGCAAGCTGAGCTTGGCGGACCGCTTCTTTTTTGCGAATGCGATTTTGATTATTATCTTTTGGAAAAAGACGGCAGGACATATGTTTCGCGAAGAAGTAATCCGAATAAATGTTCTGTGAAAAAAGTTGTTCGTCAAAGGGTAGTCAAGGAATGGCAAGAAAGATATGGCGATTATTGGAAAGACATCGGCACAAAAGAAGCAGTTATGGATATTTTTCGTAAAGCGGAAGTAAAGGACTATCTCGGTCAGTGCGAAGCGGGAATGATTTATTTGCAGGAAGTTGCCAAACTTTTGGGTGTTGAGCCATTTTATAGTCTCTCAAAAGAAGTGGGACAGCTCTATGGCGAAGAGCGTCTTGATTTGAATGGATATATTTTGACTGATTTTGAACAGAGATTTCGTTTTCCATCAGAGATACGCGACGTATTGCGTTTTATCTTTAGTGATTATGCTGATACGAGCGATTTTCTTTTAGCAGAGATTGAATCAGCTCTTACAGACTTTTATTATAAAGAAGAGAATGGTGAAAAGACGTATCCTTTTCCAAGCGGAAAAGATATTTTCCCGGAAGATTGGCCCAACATTAAACCCGATACTCTGGCATATTTTGGGAGATTATGGCTTGAATATGCAAAAGCGCGTGGGCAAAAAACCCTTTTGGATGATGTGGAAAATGCGCAGGCTGGAATGAAAGAAGCGTACGATGCTCTGGATGCAGGGCTTGACTATATCCATGAATTGGAAGAAGACTCACAAAGATATAGCGAGAAAATTCGTCAGCTAAGCGCAGAAAAGGAAAAACTTATTGAAGAGAATGAAGCGCTCAAAAAACAGCTTGAAGAAAAAGAGCATAAATGTGAAGGAAAGTGCGCCCAAGAATTTGTAAGCCTTTTGCAAGCGAGTGTAATAAAGATAATGAAAAAGTATGGAGTAAGGGTATTTATTGGTGGAACCAGAAACTGTTCGGGAAAATTTTCTCTAATAAAATTTGGTGTTGATTTGGAATCTCGCGCCCTAAAAAATCTTTTGTTTCAATTATTTAATGTAGAAAACCAAGTTGATTTTAATTTTCAAATGGATTGCGTCGGTTTGATGGATGCTTTGCAAAAAGCGGAAGACGGCGAGAAAAGAATGGGCTTTTTCTTGGATTTGAATGAAATAATGGATTTAAATGGAGGAAAGGTTGTCCATTGCGGAAAATGCAAAGGCAAGTAAAGACCAAGTAATTTGGTCTTTTTTAATTGGTTTGTTAAAATACATATATATGAATAGAGGAAAAAAGAAAAAATTAGAAAAATTAGTCTGGCTCATAATTGCAATTGTTGTAATTACGTCTATGATTTTGTGGACAATAGCCCCGGGGTTTTAATTATGAAATCAAATTGGATAGCTTTGGAAAAATATGAGGAGGGCTTTGGAAAGGACTGGGGATATAGTCCGATAATTTTGCAATTACTTTGGAATTTAAATATAAAAGGTCCGGAACATGCCGAGGCTTTTTTAAATCCGGATTATACACAATTGAACGACCCTTTTCTTTTTCCACAAATGAAAGTTGCCATAGAACGCATACTTCAAGCAAAAGAAAAGTCTGAGAAAATATTTATTTACGGAGATTATGATGCGGACGGAGTTCCTGGCGCGATTATTTTGGATACTGTTTGTAAAGCTTTTGGAATAATTACAGAAATTTATATTCCGCATCGGGAGACAGAAGGTTATGGTTTAAATAATGGAGCAATTGATTATATTGAAAAGCAAAACGGAAAGCTTATTATTACTTGTGATTGCGGGATAAGTAATGCCGAAGAAACTTTATATGCCAAAGAAAAAAGAATCGACGTGATTATTACAGATCATCACACTTTGCCAGAGGCTCTGCCAGAGGCATACGCCATTATTCATCCGGAAGTTGGCAACTATCCCTTTAAATTATTATCAGGCGGTGGTGTGGCGTTTAAGCTGGCACAAGGACTGTTGAAAAGCGAAGAAAAATTAACATCAACCGATTCCAAAGAAGCAATAGAAAAATGGTTGCTGGATTTGGTGGCGATTTCTACAGTTGGAGATATGATGCCATTAATAGATGAAAATCGTGTTTTGGTTTATTATGGATTGAAAGTTTTAAATCAGACAAAACGTTTGGGGCTTAGGAAGCTAATAGAGGTGGCTGGAAATAATTTTGGGTCTTTGGACACATATTCAATCGGTTTTCGTATTGCGCCAAGAATAAATGCTGCCGGACGCTTAGACCATGCTAATGCCGCAGTAAATCTTTTACTTTCTGAAGACGAAAAAGAAGCAATAAAAATGGCGGAAAGCTTGAATGCGACAAATAACGAACGTCAACGTTTGACTGATATTATTGTAAAAGAAGCAAAATTTCAGATTGTGGAAGAGGGACAGGAAAAACATTATTGCCTCGTATCTTTTAAAGAGGGTTGGCATCTCGGTCTTTTGGGTCTTGCGGCAGGAAAAATTTCTCAAGAGTTTAATCGTCCGGTTATCCTTTTGACAGAAATTCAAGGAATGGTAAAAGGTTCGGTTCGTGGGATAGAACATTTTAATGTAATAAAAGCGCTTCAAAAAATTGGCGATTTGTTCCTAAAGTTTGGCGGACATCCGGCCGCTGCCGGACTAACTTTGAAAAATAAATCGGTTTTGCCGGAGTTTAAGGAAAAAATGGAAGAATTGGCGAAAGATGATTTACAGGATAAAGAGCTGATAAGCATTTTAAATGTAGATGAGGTAGATATTGATGATTTAAATCTTGATTTGGCAAAAGAGATAAAAAGATTTGAACCTTTTGGTCATAAAAATCCGCGTCCAATTTTTTGTTCACGGGGGATAGAGGTTTGTGGGGCGGACACTATTGGAAATGGAGAAAAGCATTTGCGTCTTATGGTAAAAGGGCAAGGTATAGCAAAATACAAAATGATTGGTTTTTGTTTTGGTCAGTTTTGTGAGGCTTTGCCAAAAATTGGAGAAAAATATGATATAGTATATGAAATAGGGATAAACGAATGGAATGGTAGAGAAGATTTGCAGTTAAAAATTATAGATATGAAAAAAATATGAAATTAACAATTTTTACAGATGGGGGAGCAAGAGGAAATCCCGGACCAGCCGGAATCGGTGTTGTGATTAAAGAAAACGGAAGAACAATAAAAGAATACGGAAAGTATATTGGCGAAACAACAAATAATCAAGCAGAATATCGCGCGCTAATTTCTGCATTGGAAACTGCGAAAGAAATGGGAGCTGAAGAAGTTAATATTTTTATGGATAGTGAGCTTATTGTAAAACAGGTAAAAGGTGAATATAAAGTAAAGCATCCAGGACTTGCGCCATTATTTTTGAAATTGCATAATTTGCGAATGGGATTTAAAAAGTTTTCTGTAGCTCACATAAGAAGAGAAAGAAATACAGAAGCCGACGCGCTGGTGAACAAAGCAATAGACGAGGTATTAAAAAATTAAAAAAAAGCGCGTACGCGCTTTTAAAGATCGTCCATATTTCTATAGAACATGGATTCGGTAATTCGGATGTGATGCTGTAGGGATTTGTATTCTATCGCATGATGAGATGCTATGGCTTTTTGAGATATTAACTGATCATAAAGAGCTTTAAGACCTGCCGGCACCTGTTCGTTTTCTTCCAGCTGTTGGAGCCAAAGCAATCTTTTTTCTAGCGTCTTATTTATTCTAACGATAGATATAAAACCCGCTAAACACGCTATGGAAGATATGGCAGAAAGAATAGCCCAAATAAAGCTCGCTTCCAAAAGGTAAATAGATACGATAGCCGCTGCTATAGAAATTGCGACTACAAGCCATTTGGTATTACGCCAATATTTCATTTCTTCTGTCATTTTTTGTTTTTCGGATTTGAACGTTTGTTCCATAGCGCGACTTTCCATCTTTTTTCTCCCTATCAAAGAACTTGTTATAATTTAAACATAATTATGGATTTTATGCAAGGCAAAGCTAAATTGTTTTTATACATTTTCTTAATCATAATTATATCAGCTATAGGGCTCAGAATAGTTAATTTTGTTACAAAAAGAGGTGAGATTGAAATAAAAAGTAAAGTTTTTAAAATAGAAATATTAAAAAATGAATGGGAGCTTGCGAAGGGTCTTTCCGGTAGAGAATCATTGGCAGAGAATAAGGGATTGCTTTTTGTTTTCCCTTCGTCGGAAAAACACGGATTTTGGATGAGGGGCATGAAATTTCCGATTGATATAATTTGGATAGACAATGGAGAAGTCATTGATATAAAGCAAAATGCTCCAATTCCATTAACCCAAAACTACGAAACTTATAGCCCAAGCGCCCCAGCAAATTATGTGTTGGAAATAAATGCAGGACTTTCAGAAAAATATGGGTTTAAGGTTGGGGATAAGGTAAAAATGAAATTATAAATTAAGAATTAAGGGTACTCACGTCCTTATTCTTTATTTGCTTGACAAATTATGCTTTATCTGTTAAGATTTGAATTAATTGAGAATTAACTTAAATTATTATGTTAGCTATTATAAAAACCGGTGGTAAACAATACCTGGTAAAAGAAGGCGATAAAATCAAAGTAGAAAAGTTAGAAGGAAAAGCCGACGATAAAATTATCTTGGAAGATGTGCTTATGGTTAATGAAAAAATGGGGTCTCCTCTTGTAGAGGGCGCCAAAGTAGAAGTAAAAGTTTTAAAACAGGGCAAAAGAAAAAAAATTCGCGTAGTCAAATACAAACCAAAAACCAGATATAAAAAGGAAACCGGACACAAACAACTGTTTACAGAAATACAAATAGAAAAAATCAGCGCTTAATCCGCTGATTTTTTTATAGTTCCTGTCTTCCTTCCAGGGCTGACGAAAGAGTTATTGGGTCGGCATATTCAAGTTCGCTTCCCATTGGGAGTCCGCGGGCAAGTCGACTTATTTTTATATTCAATGGTTTTAATATTCTCGTTAAATATAGAATTGTATTTTCGCCCGGGATATCAGAATTCATTGCTAATATTATTTCGCGGATATTATCATTTTTTACTCTTGCAAGAAGCGTATTAATTCGTAAATGTTCTGGTCCGGTTCCGCGTAAAGGATCAATTTTTCCACCTAAGATATGGTAAAGACCCAAGAAATCGCTTGTTGCTTCTATCGCCATTAATTCTGGAAGGTTGGAAATAACGCAGACTGTTTTTTTATCACGAGCTGGATCGGCGCAATATTTACAAAAGTTTCCATTTGTGGTTATATTGTGGCATTTTTGGCAAAGCGAAAGATTTTTTATATTTTCAATTTGTCCCGCGAGCTCATTTATATAATTTTCGTCCTTTCCGAGTAAAAATAAAACAAACCGCAAGGCGGTTTTCTCTCCAATCCCTGGGAATCGGGAGAATTGTCCAACTAAATCAGTTATTTCTTTGGGGAGATGATGATACATATAAAAACTGCAAGTATCGTGTATTAAGAATACATATTTAAAATGGCGGAGCGTCTTCTTCTGTTTCTTGCTTCGGCGCCTCTATTTGTGGTTTTTCTTTCGCAGGCAGGGGAGTCGGTGCTTCGCGTTTTTGTTCCAAACTTCTAAAGCAAACTCTTTGTTCGTCAAAGAATAGTTTTACTTCTCCGGTCGGACCATTTCTATGTTTTGCGATATGAATTTCGGCAATACTTCTTTCTTGTGGATCAAGATCTTCCGGCCGATAGTTTCTGTCTGCTGCTTTTCTATAAATAAACATAACAACATCAGCATCTTGTTCAATACTTCCACTCTCACGAAGGTGAGCTAATTTTGGAATTGCCGGTTTAGAATTTTCAACTGCGCGAGACAGCTGTGAGAGAGCTAAAACCGGAATATCCAGTTCTCTGGCGACTGCTTTTAATCCGCGGGTTATTTCCGCGACTTCTTGTACGCGATTATCACTTGAACGATAACTGCTTCGTGATTCCAAAAGCTGGAGATAATCAATGACAATCATATCAAGTCCGCGTTCCATTTGGAGCCGGCGGGCTTTTGTGCGAATATCCATTATATTAGAGGTGGCGCTATCGTCAATGTATAAAGGGATTTCCGATAAAGTGCCGAGAGCGTTTCCAATTCTTGTAAAATCGTCAGAGCTATCGGTCAGTTTTCCGGTTCGCATTTTCCATAAATCAATGTTTGCTTCTGTACAAATCAAGCGGTCAACAAGTTGTTCTTTTGACATCTCCAAACTAAAAAGACCAACAGACTTTCCTGATTTAGCTGCAAGTCGGGCAATATCAAGAGCAAAAGAAGTTTTTCCAACAGACGGGCGAGCCGCCAAAATAACAAGGTCGGATTTTTGCAAACCTGATAAGTAGTTATCCAATGAAGGAAAACCCGTTGGTATTCCACGAAGCTTTCCTTTTTCGCGGTGAAGCTCGTCAATTCGGTCAAACGCTGATTCTAAAACGTTTTTTATTGGAACGAATGCCTGTTTTGAATAATTTTGGGAAACTTGGAATAACTCTTTTTCAGCCTTATCCAAGACTACATCAAGATCCTCGTCTTCTTTATATACAAGCTCCGAGATTCCACTAGCCGCTGTTAGAAGCCGGCGTAAAATTGCTTTATTACTGACAATCTTTGCATAGTGAACAATATGAGAAGATGTTGGCACTGCGTTTGATAATTGCATAAGATATGCTCTTCCGCCAACCGATTCAATTTGTTTCTTATCTTCTAAACGGCTAGTTAAGCTGAGAATATCAATAGGTTCCTGTTTTGCGAAAAGCTCTTGCATTGCTTCAAAGATGAGGGCGTGAGTATTTTTATAGAAGTCCAGAGGTCTTACTGTGTCAGCTACTCTAATAATCGCTTCTTTATCAATCAAAAGAGCGCCCAATAATGATTGTTCGGCTTCTATATTTTGTGGGGGTAAACGGAGAGAATCCAAATTTGTGTTATCCATACTATTAATAGTTTACACATAAGAAGGGGTTGGTGGCAAGAGGGAATAAAAATTTTCAATTATCAATTATGAAATTTTTGCTGACGTAAAAATAAATTATTATGTTATAATATTGATATATGAAAACAGGAACAAAAAATTATTATCGCGGGATAGCGATGATGGTTGGCACAATTGTCGGAGTTGGTATTTTCGGTGTGCCATATGTTTTGGCAAAATCAGGCGTTATAGTCGGGCTTTTTTATTTTGCACTTTTAGGAATATTGCTTACCTTAAATCATCTACTTTTTGGCGAAATGCTTTTACGAGTTCAAGGCAAGCATCATCTCGCTGGTTTAGCTGGTCGTTTTGGAAATAAAAATTGGGAGTATTTTGCTCTTTTGGTAACTACTTTTAGTTTTTATGGAGCGCTTATTGCGTATATCATTTTAGGTGGAAAGTTTTTAGAAATTGTTCTTTTACCTTTTTTTGGCGAAGGCCTTTTTATATATCAAATGCTATTTTTTAGTTTTATGGCGTTTTTCGTTCTTGTTGGTGTGCGTTTGGTTGCTTTTTCCGAACTTTTTATGAGCTTTTTGCTTTTGGCAGTTATGGGAGTAATTATCGGATTCGGAATTCCAAAAATAAATATTTCAAATCTCCTTACTTTTGATTTAAATCAAGCATTTTTGCCGTATGGTGTGATTTTGTTTTCTTTGGGAGGGGCGGCAGCTATCCCCGGAATGGTTGAGATAATGCCAAAAGAAAAGAAAAAACTGAAAAGCGCTATTATCATCGGAACTTTAATTCCGTTATTTTTGACGCTTATTTTTTCTTTAGTTGTTGTTGGTATTACAGGAGCGAACACAGTACAGGATGCAATAGAAGGTATGCGAGCGTATCTTGGTGATTGGATAGTATATTTGGGAGCAGTATTCGGGCTTTTTGCCGTAGCAACAAGCTTTTTGGCAATGGCACTTTATCTGCGCGAACAATTTTGGTATGACATGAAAATTAATAAATATGTTTCTTGGCTTTTAGCTTGTTTTGTTCCGCTTTTAATTTTTTTATTTGGTACAAGAAATTTTATACAAGTAATCGGTTTTACCGGCGCGGTTTTTAGTGGACTTGAGGGAATACTCATTATTTGGATTTATCGATTAGCGCAGAAAAAAGGAAAACGTGAGCCAGAGTATAAGATGCGCGTGCCGTTTGTAGTTTTGGCAGTAATGGTGATAGTATTTATATTAGGAATAGTTTACGAAGTTCTTTCTACTCTTTAAAGGAGGAAAGTTATGTCACAAGCAAAGGCTGTACTAACAGATGAAGATTATTTAGAATTTGTAAAAAAGTATAATGACGACATTGATGACTTAATCGCAAATCTGAATATAGAGGATTCTTCGTTGAGTTCTGATGCGGAAACTTTTTATAATTTTTTTAAAAAATATAAAACCGCAAAAGAAAAAAGAATTGCTCTTCTTGTAATTTTTCAGATAGGTCGGTCAATAGATAAGTATATAGATGAAGAGGACGAAGATGATGGCGAAAAAGAAGAGGGCTTCGGCGGAGCTGGTGGCTTAATAAATTAATTATCCTGTGTATATGCCAGGATTTTTTTATAAAATTTTTTTAAAAAAGAAATCCCCGCTAAATTAGCAGAGATTATTAAAGAGAATAAAGTATTATTTTTCCGGAATATTATTTTGCGACATTTTTCAAAAGACAGGCGACTGTTATCGGGCCTACTCCGCCGGGAGTTGGCGTAAGATACGAAGCTTTTTGCGCAAGCGATTTTGAATCCGCATCGCCATATACATTTTTTCCTTTTTTAATTGCGCCAATATCAATCACAATAGCATCTTTTTTTATCATTTCGGATTTTAGGTAATGTTTTTTTCCGATTGCAGTTATAACGATATCGCCGGAAAGAAGACAAATGTCTGTTGCGTTTTCACTGCAAAAATGAAATTCTTTTGCCCGATTTTTGAAATAGGCGATATAGGGGATAGGAAAAATCTCGCTCTTGGTGAGGAGTGTGATGGTTTTTGTTTTTATGTCTACGTTTAGTTCTTTAAAAATTTGCAATACTGCGCAAAGAACCGGTGGAAAAAAATCAAACTTATTTTTTTGGAAAGCAATTAGATTTTCCGGATGATATCCATCAACGTCTTTTAGGGGGTTAATCGCATGAATAATTTTGTTTGTGTCCAATTTCTCCGGCAAAGGAAGTTGGATGATTATTCCCGTTATATTTTTTTGCGTGTTTAGGTCATTTATTTTTTTTATAATTTTTTGTTCAGACGCAGTTTCTTCAAAAAGATATTTTTCGAAATATATTCCAACGCGTTTTGCAGCCGCTTCTTTTAGTTTTACGTAAAGATGGCTTTCTGGATTATTTCCTACCAAAACAACAGCTAACCCCCCGGTTTTTCCGGAGCTTTTTATTTCTTCTTCAATTCTTTCTGCAATTTTCTTGCCGTCTATTAAATGCATGTATTATGTGTTAAATGTTATGTATAAATGATAATATAAAATGGTTTAAAAGACAAGAAAAGATTTTGTATATTTTGCTAAATTTAGCTATATCATAGAACGTTACACGTCGTATATTATGTAAGTATGTTTCAGGGCTTGACAAAAAGATTAAAATATGCTAATATATATTCAAGTTTATTTTATGGGTTGCACGTAATACTGCATGCAGTATTACTGATCGGTTCGCCGGGAACGCAACCCGCCACAAGTAATCTTCTTCTGCCTTAATTTAGTCGGGAGAGGTTCTTTAGAAGCGAGGAGAACGAACGTCGTGTGCTACTGAGCCACTGTCTGCCGTTTCCTTTAGCTTCCGAGCGCCTTCCTTTCCATATTGGTCGGCGTTTTTTTTATATAAAAATTCGGCTCTTGCGAGAGCCGAATAAAATTAGTAAACCTCCATTCTGCCTTCAAAGCTACCGCCCGAGCTCCCCACCATACTCACACCTTTTTTACTTATAAGTAAATATTCTATTGAGGGCGAACTTGTGTCCAGATATAATCTGCCATTTTGAAATTGCCAGCTGACTATTCGCGCGGCTAAGATTTTTAACTTTCCCTTGTTGTCCCTGAAATAAAATCTGAACCTAACTTCAAGAATCTGAGAAGCGCTCAATGCTTCAAAAATATGCTGTTGAATGAGCTTTGTTGCTTTCTTTAACGCGTTTGATTCCTCTCTGCGGTTTATCATTTTTCCTCTCCTTATAGTCAACATTAAAAAATTTTTATTTTTTTGTCAATAAAAAATCCGGCTTATTGATATAAGCCGGAAATTAAAAGCTAAATATTAATCGCTAAACATTCCATTCCGGATATATCGGATATTTTTCGGATAGTTCTTTTATAGTGTTTCGGGCATTTTTTAATACGCTATCGTCTTTTGGATTTTTCAATACATTTGCCATTATTCTGCCGACTATTGCCATATCTTCTTCAAGTAATCCGCGTGTGGTTAAAGCTGGTGTACCAATGCGGAGCCCGGACGGGTCAAAAGGCGAACGAGTTTCATTTGGCACAGTATTCCTGTTTGTATAAATTAGTGCGGAGTCCAGCGCATTTTCCGCTTCTTTTCCGCTAAGCCCCAGATTTGTTAAATCCAATAATATTAAATGATTATCAGTTCCGCCCGAGACCATTTCAACCCCTTCTTCTCTAAATGTTTTTGCCAGTTGTTTAGCATTTGCCACTATTTGCCTGCCATATTCGGCAAATTCCGGACGCAATGCCTCGCCAAAGGCAACTGCTTTTGCGGTAATAATATGTTCCAATGGCCCACCTTGTAGTCCGGGAAAAACTGCGCTGTCAATTTTTTGCGCCATATTTTTTTTGTCATCCGGACGCAAACGGTCTTCTTTTTTGCAAAGTATCATAGCCCCTCTTGGTCCGCGCAAGGTTTTGTGTGTTGTTGTTGTGATGACATCAGCAAACGGAATCGGATCCGGATGAACTTTTGTGGCAACAAGTCCGGCAATATGCGCCATATCTACCATAAAATATGCGCCAACTTCTTCCGCGATTTTACGGAACGCTTCAAAGTCAATTAATCGTGGATAGGCGGTTGCGCCGGCTAAGATGACGCGAGGTTTTTCGCGAAGCGCTATTTCACGCACCGCGTCCATATCAAGCATATGATTATCTTCGTTTACGCCGTAGGGAATAATTTTATAAAGTTTTCCGGAAAAATTTATCGGTGAGCCATGCGTTAGATGCCCGCCATGCGCCAAAGACATTGCCATTAGCTTATCTCCAGGCTCCATCAATGCAAAATAAGCCGCCATATTGGCAGGGGAGCCGGCATGAGGTTGGACATTGGCGTGTTCTGCGCCAAAGAGCTGGCAAGCTCTTTGGCGCGCAAGGTTTTCTATAATATCAATAAATTCGTTTCCGCCATAATAGCGTTTTCCAGGATATCCTTCGGAATATTTATTAGTAAGGGGAGTGCCCATTGCTTCAAGCACTGCTTCGCTTACGATATTTTCTGAAGCAATCATCTCCAGTCCGTTTTGCTGGCGTCGGACTTCATTATTTATTGCTTCCGCAATCTGCGGGTCTTGTTTTGATAAGTGTTTCATATTTTTAAATATTATCATTTTTATATTAAAAAAGCCAGCATTTTGCCGGCTTATAATTCGTTTTTCTTTTCCTCCATTTTTTTGCAATAAATTTTCATTATTGCATCTTTCAGATAATCCCTTATTTTCGTTGTTAGGGATTGTATTTTTTTTACATCATCATCGTTATTTTTTAGAACATGAATATTCATAAAGTATGATTCTTCCGCCATACTTATCATTTCTGCAATATGGCCGTTTGCCAGTTTTGATAATCTAAAAGTATCTCCAGCGTTATTGAACAGAAACGCATCTTCCGGTGTGAAGCGCTTTTGTGGTTGATCCTGGCAGGCAATAAAAACTTGCCACGGAAACAATTCTGCCATTTGGGCAATCTTTTGTTCAAGTCCAAAAATCGTATCCATATCTTTCCATATGTTCAAAGTCTCAAAAGGCATTAGTGGGAGATTTGTTTGGACAACGCTTTTGGGGGAATGGAAAAGTCGCGGATTTTTGTTATATAAAAATTCTATTGCCGGTTCAGGGGTATCGCCTGTCATTAGAGAGGCATAGATATTCTGCGTCCCGCGCGACCAACTGAAAGCAAACTTTCCAAGTAATTCGTGGTCTTTTACCATTCGTATTTCTGGAAGAAACTGCGGATCGTGCTTGCAATCAAAGCTTATCATTTTTTGCGTCATACGTTGGTAAAGCATTGATTGCTCTGAGCAATATAGATATAGATATGCCCAAAGGTATTTTCTTTGCAATTCTTTTACAGACTCCAGAATAGAAATATGCGCCATTATTTTTCCATCGCGAAAAGCAAGATGCCTTTTTATGATATACGTATCAATAACAGAGCCAAAACCGGTTTGCAAGGCATCATAAACAAGATAGTCAAGCTTGTCTAAGCCGAAGTTTTTATCAAAAATAATTTTTGATTCAGGAAGCTCGCTTGTTAAGAGTTTATAAAATGTTTCATAGTCAACACCACACGCCTCAACCGCTTCTTTAAGACTTGGAGCAAGTACTGATAGATGCTCGTCGTGATTTCCATAAAATGGTTCGACTGAATGACAGAGTGGCGGATGACCGATGTCATGAGCCAACGCTACCAGTGGCAAGGCATTCTTAATGAGTTTTGAAATTTTATCTCGTTTTCCAAAGCGCGCCAAATATTTTTTCATTTCCGAGTAAACCCGAAGCGAATGTTCAAAACGCGTATGATTTGCGCTCGGCGTAAAATGTAAAAATTTTTCACCAAGTTGTTTTAAGAATTTTAAACGTTG
>PFCS01000058.1 GCA_002772895.1 Parcubacteria group bacterium CG10_big_fil_rev_8_21_14_0_10_36_14
CGTTAGCAAGACAAACCGATTGACCGTTAACAATAACATCTATCCCTGCATAAATCGTTCCGCTTGCAAAAATATTACCGCTTGCATCAACTTTAAATTTTTCAACTCCGCCGACAGCTACGCCTAATAAAGAATTTGTCGAAGTCGCGCTACTTGGGTTTATAAAAATAGTGGAACTTGCAACTCCGGTTCCGCGCGATTCTCCTGTTAAATTTAAATTTCCAAAATTATTTGTTACTGGGACAAACCGGCCAGTTCCACCGTTTGATGAAGTATTTAATCCATCAAGTAAGTCGGCGTTAAAAGCATATCCGGCTGACCCAATTCTTACACGTGGAGCCAATTCGCTATCCGCACCAACTTTTACCCCAAGCCAATATTGATCGCTATTAAAATCAAGGGTTATAGAATTATCGCCATTGTCAGTATCTCCAATTAAAGTAGTGAAACTGCCACTTGTCACAGTAATTAATTTTGCCAAAGGTGTAGAGCAAGTTCCGCTTGCGACATATAAACAGTTCCCTCCGGTTGCGGAATCATAAAGCGTAAAGTACATACTGTAAGTCCCATTACTTGCGATTACCCCCATATCGTCTTGCAAGGTTCCACGAAAATTTAATGCCTTGTAAATACCTGTTGCCGCCTGTCCTGTAAGTGGCTCTAACCCAATTTTTAATACACTGATAAAAGCAATTAGTGCCAATATATTAAGAGCGCCAAAAACCACCGAGGCTATCCACCCCTTCATACCGCCGTTTAATTTGTGGTTTTTAACTACGCTCATATCAAAATTATTTTTTTGTTTTTCTTTTATTCTTAGATCCTAAATTTTTATCTTTCTCCATCTTAACTTTCTCTGTAATTATCCCCGACCTGGCCTTTGTTCTTGTATCTACATTTTTTGTTTTCAAATTTTTATATCCTGCTTTTTCAAAAGTTAAATAATAAATATTTCTACCAACCAAGAAAGCATATCTTCCTTTGCCGTCAGTGATTTGAGTTCCAAGTAATTTGTTGTACTCTGGTTCAAATAATCTAACAATCGCATTTCTGATTGGCTTACCGGTTTCTGCATCACGCACGATTCCCCATTTCTTAAATTTCGCAGGCCTGGCTAAACGTAGGAATAAAGCAAAGAGTGCGATATGCAATATAAGGAATAAACCTATTTTTACGTTCGGTGAGATGATAAACGAAACCGTCGTTAATACTATTCCGCTTAATGAAAGCCCAAATTGTAATCCTTTAAACGCACGTTTTAATATGAACTTACGAACAGATACTTTTTCATCAACCGGATCCATTGGAAAATTATATGTTATGGCCTGACCAACCTGTTTAACGTTAAACTGTTCTCCGTAATAAAGGTCTATAAATGCCTCGTCTTCTTTTTTGCCCTTCAAATATACAGAAGGAAATTTGAACCCAGATTTTGTTGAGGTCATTTTGAAAATACCTTTTGGTGAGAACAAAACATATCTACCTTGTCTATCGGTAACGATGGTTCGTAAAATTCTTTTTGTTTTTGTTTCAATTAAACGAATAATCGCTAAGTCAATTGGCAATTTCGTAAATGCATTGTAAACGATACCCCAGCCTTTTCTTTTTCTTCGTTTAAAAAATAAAAGTGGCTGTGTCAGAAGATATTGCAAATATGTCCAAAGATTTAAGAAAGGAATCGCAGTAGCCGCGTTAATAACAGCTACCGATACAAGGGTTGGCGCTGCTAAACCACTGTTTGCTTTTTCTACTGCAGGGTTTTGCGCAAATTGAATTATTTCTTCTTGGACAATTTTTCTTGTATAGTCAGTCTTTTCCGCAATATTTCGTGTAACCGCAATAACGTTTTCTGTAAGAGGAGCGCCTGGCGTTACTACATCTTCAAGTTTTTTTGGTTTTATAAGAAGCTCAAGCGATTGATTAACATAGTTTTTCGTCACATTAAACCTTGCTGTAATATTGTCGCGATAACCGTCTTTACTCATTTTTAAATAATACGTTCCATTCGGAACCAAGAATCCATAGCTTCCATCCGATAAAGTGACCATCGGATTTGACTGAAAATAATTAGATCCCGGCCAAATAATCCAAGAATTATTTTGCAGTTCATAAAGCGTTACATTTACTCCTGCTAATGGGGCAACTCCTTGATTAGTTGTTTCAAATATCATGCCCTTTTCTTTTATGCTTACTCCAAACAAAACAATCTGCTGACCATTGGCAAAAACAAAAGTTATTTCACCCTGATATGTTCCCGGTATGCCAGGTAATAAAATATCTGCATCATAAGCGGTCCCATCATTTCGGAGTTTAAGTAAATAGTTTGAATTACTTAGACGTAAAGTGATAAGTTCGACTTCCGCAGGAACATTTAATTGATCTACCGAAACACTAAGCGTTGTTCCTACAAGTGTTTCAATTGTATCGTTTGAATCGGAATAAATCTGAATTGTTCTTTGCGCTACAAAAAATGAAACAGCTCCAAGGTTTATGGATGGAATCTCAACCTCTGGGATTTCTTCTTCCTCTTCTACCGGGATTTCTTCTTCCAATGAAAACGGCGTACCTTTTGTTATGGCGCCAGAAGCATAATTCAAAGATGTGTCATAAGCAAATCCGCTGTAATAATAAGTCGTGCCATTGATAAGCTCTGTGTCAGTAAAAGAAACACCCGGACCAACATAGACTATTCTCCCCTCACGAATATTCCGCGGATATGTCTCTGTCAAAGCAACGATATAAACGCCTGCGTAATCAGGGTTTGTCGGATTCCGCCAAGTTAAAACATTCAAGCTGTCATCAGGTGTTGCAGTAAAGTTTTGAATGTTCGCTGGTGGAACTGTATCTGGTAAGGTTCTAAAAGTTCTTACTGTTGATTGCGCGGTATTCCCACTTGCATCTTGCGCAACAATATAAAATTCATAGACAACATTGGCGATAAGATTATTCAGTGTGTTGTTGTGTGATACAAGCAAATTGTCATCAACGAGGATGGAGTACGTAGTTGTTCCTTGTCGTCTATAAAAAATCCTTGATGTCGTCGCTTCGTTGGTAACCCATGTTATTGTCGCACTGTTATCGGTAACATTTATCACCTGAATGTTTGAGATTACCGGTGGGATTGTATCCAACGTTCTGAATGTTCGATCTGAAGATAAAGCAGTGTTGTTTGACGAGTCGGTTGAGGCAACCCGAAAATGATAAAGCGTGTCTGGAGTTAAGTTGCTTAATTGCATTTGATGCGACTTTACAAGAGTGCTTGATGTAATTGTTTTCCCATAACTGATCGTTTCGCCATAATCAACTCTGCTCGTAGAAGATTCGTTTGTATCCCAAAGCACAGTTGCGCTTGTTCCTGTTATATTTTCAACACGAATATTTGAAATTATCGGGGGAGTCGTGTCAGGTTCGGTTAACGTAGTGAAAGTATAGTCAGCAGAAACCGCCTCATTTGAGCTCGCATCTTTTGACTTTACTCGAAAGTGATACGTTGTTTGTGGAAGAAGATTGATTAAGTTTAGGCTGTGGCTCGTAACAAGCGTTGAACTTGAGACAGAAAGGCCATAAGCAATCGTGACCCCATAGTCTGTTAATGAATCGGATGCTTCGTTCGTGCTCCAGATAATCGTTGCACCCGTTATTGTTATGTTTATTGCGCTTACGCCAGAAATAACCGGAGGAGTCGTATCTGGTGGGATAGTTGGCTCGCCTCCACCACCAGGTTCTTCGCCACCGCCACCCTCTTCTTCTAGTGTTGAGCTCACTGCGGTAATAAAAAGCTCAATATCACCAGTCATCGTGTATTCGGTTGACGTACTTCTCGCTCCACCAAAATTTAAATCATAATCAACTACGCGGTAATTGCTAGAATCTAAGCTAGTAGCATTTACCGGATATATTATAAATAAAACAAGAGCAACTACCTGTAGCGCTAAAAATGCAACATTAATTTTTTTTCTAATCACTCTGCTCATACTTGTGGATAAGTGTTTTTTCAGCTGTTAATGACAGCCTCTTGTTTTTTTAAATCTTCTTCCGAAAGTCCAGGGTGCCCTGGACTTTCAGCCCCTTTTAGTAAAAAAATAAGGGCGAAAAGCCATAAAACAGAGTACCAAAACTCTATAAATGACTTTTCATCCCTCTTCTCTAAAAGTATTTCTAATAGTTATTATATCAAGAATTACATTATATGTCAATCAAGAATGCTAAATATATTTATTTAAATTTAGCCAAATTTTAAAAAATAAAAGTATCCTTCCACACCTGTGGATTTCTCTATGTCTAAGCTAGTCTTGACTTTTAAAGAATTATCCCCAATTTTATCCACATAACAAAAAATCCAAAAAATAGTTGTAAGTCCAATACGTCAGAGTACTTTTGACAGTAAAAAATAAGATATTAAAAAAATAAACTAATCATATATGATGCGCACTCTCTACTTATCCACAAAAAATATTAAAAGTGCGTATTGTGTAAAAAAAATGAAAAATAGACTACTTTTTATATGATTTTTTGTTATCTCGTCATAAATTTAAAAATCTATATTTTACGACGCATAATTTTATAAGCCTGCACTAAATTAAACCGTGAGAAAGAAGGATTGTTCACTCTTCTGTTTCACGTGAAACAATATAATAAAAAATATTTTAAAAAATAAAATTTTGGTGCTTTTTATATATAAAAATAAAAAGTAACCTCTGCTGTTTACAATTTATAAAAAAATTATAAACAAGTTATAAACAATTTATAATTTAGATTTTTTATCTAAAATTACGTTCTTTTACTAAATTTATAAAAAGTTATTAACAAAGAGCATAAAAAAATACTATAAACGAGTTCTGATATAGCGCCATTGTTTCACGTGAAACGTTAATTAACGATATCGTGTAGTAAGATAGTAGTGTAAATATAAAAAATAGTAGCCTTAGATCCTAACAAATTAAAAAATAACCGTCTGCTGGTTATTTTTTAGTAAATTTCTGTTATCACCAGTGCCCCCGACAGGAATCGGACCTGTAACTAGAGCTTAGGAGTCTCTCGTTATATCCATTTAACTACAGGGGCATAGGCCATAACAGGTAGAATTGTAGAGACATAAACTATGCTCTCGAGAGGAATCGAACCTCTATTTTAGGTTCCGGAAACCCATGTTCTATCCGTTGAACTACAAGAGCGAATACTAGAAATTATTTTTGTTTCACGTGAAACACGTGTCTATAAGTAACTAATGCATCTGCTATTACCTCTGGACCTAGGCAGAATCGAACTGCCGTCTCCGCAATGCGAATGCGGTGTGTTACCACTGTACCATAGGCCCACATGCAATAGTAGATACGCCACACTTGTTTATGGTTTTCAAAAACCTTGACAACGTCTTATTCATTGCGTCGCAAAATATTACTATATCTTCATCACAAACCTGTCTTCTCCCTATTTTATTTTATTTAAAGTCTTTGCGTCGCAAAATAAATAAAGCCTTCCTTACTTTTATCTTTGAAAAATACTTCTATCAGTGTAGCATAAATTTAATAAAAAATCAAGATCTTGTACAGTTAACCTTCAAGGGTTACACTTTTTAGGGTTAATGATAAAAATTTTTGATAAGGGGTTGTGCCATTCATGC
>PFCS01000059.1 GCA_002772895.1 Parcubacteria group bacterium CG10_big_fil_rev_8_21_14_0_10_36_14
TGAAATGTCCACTTTTATTGAAGCGAAACATTGAGCCATAGCAAAATTCTCTAATGAAATAATAGTTCGCAATCTTTTTCGGCAAACTGATTTTATATTTGTTGCCGTTAAAATTCATCACATCACGAAAGTGCATGTAAAACCCACTTCTAAATGCGGTTTCAATATTTTTTTGGAGATCACCTTCGGGCAATTTTCCTCTTTGTTTTTCGATCTCTCTTGTGCGGCTGATTTTTGAAATTAAATTTGAAGTAATTTGCCTTAGTAAATTTTGCTCATCCAGACAAAACTTTTTGAGAAAAAGTCCGTTAAACCTCTCTTCTTCTTTTTTGAGAATTGAATTTACTTGTTTTGATAATTCTGCTTTGGTAATCTCGTCATTTTTATATTTATCGTAAAGTTTGATTATTTTGTTTTCAAAAATACCAATGTACTTAGGAATTTTTTCCCAATTATTGACATATTCATATAGCTCTTTTTTAAATTCTTCTCGTTCGTTCTCTGTCTTTAGTAAGCTGTAAAAATCTGTAAGTTCATTGCAAATATCATTGATGATTGCCTTTTGTGGTTTTAGTTGAAAGAAAATCGCACCCCCACCAAAAAATGGCTCGATGTAACGATCAAAAGTAGGAATCAAATCCTTAATATAAGGAAATTCTTTTGTTTTGCCACCAGGCCATTTAATAAGTGTTTGCATACTAATCTAAATATGTTTGTTTAATAGACTCTAATGCTTCTGTAATAAGGTTTGCGTTTTCTTTGTATGCGCCCAAAACAGTTTGATAACCGTCATCTGACTTACAAACAAAGTTCCAAAAATCACAACCAATCAAAAGCTCATCGTCGGCGAAGAATTGTCGCACTCTCTCTTGCTTCCATGGTCTATTCTCTCCGTATCGATTGTAGGCTGTTGCAAAGCGGATGTTTATTTTTTCGCCTTCTGGTAACGTATTAGAAAGAATTGCAAACTGCTCCAACAGTGCCTCTTTTTCAGAACGAGCCTTTTTATTATCAAGATCACCACCGATTTTTAATTCAATCAAAAACTTTTCACCCGTATCCCTGTCGGTTAAATAATAATCACTATCGTGCCTTTTGATTATAAGACTGTCATCTTGTGGTTTTGTTCGTAGAACTTGATAACTTTCAACCGTCGGGGCAATTTCTCGGCGTTTATATTTTTCGAGCAACTCCGCAATTTTTGATGTTTGCTCTGGTCCTAATGGTCCCGAGACCTCACTCTTTACTTCATAAGATAGTTTTGCAATCTGTATTGCTAATTTTTCAAGCATATTTCCGAGTGAACTATCGAGAGAGCGAACGAGTGCGGAGTAGTATTGAATATCTGGCCCAAGGGCGGCAATG
>PFCS01000060.1 GCA_002772895.1 Parcubacteria group bacterium CG10_big_fil_rev_8_21_14_0_10_36_14
GAGATTGCCACAGGCTGAGTACAGCCCTCGCAATGACAGAAGGGGTGGTGAGATTGCCACAGGCTGAGTACAGCCCTCGCAATGACAGTTAATATACCATTACTCTTTTGTTGAACTCGCACTCTCGGCTGTTATTGTTACCATTTCCGGTGCCTTCTCTGCAGTACTGCTTGATATAACGACAGTTCCTGATACTATGTTTACAAGATTTTTTGCTTCTACCAACTTATCCACAACCGTTGCCATATCATTATTACCAAAGGCTTCTTTAGCTTGAACCAAAACTGCGTCCGCTTCTTTTGTCGCGCCTTGGGCTATAACATTTTCCGTATCTCCCCTTACTTCATTAACTTTGGCTTCAACAACTTTTATCTTTTCTCCTACCTTATTCATAAGAACATCATCCAAAACTCCGTCTGTCTCTTGAGTTCTTTTAACAATCATTTCTATCGCTTTTATTCCTGCATCATTTACAGCGTCTGTTGCTTTTTTTACCTCTGACTGAACTCCCGTAGAAGCAATCTCTGTTGCTTTTTGCAAAGCAGTGCCATATTCTTCTGTTTTTCTATCCACTATTTTTGCCGCTTCTACCGCTTTTGTCGGAGTATTTTGACCTCCAAAATTTTCTAAACTACTTTTTACCGCTGTTATCTGTTTATTAAAATCTTGCACTGCCGTCATTGCGTTAGCTTCTGTATTATTCGTATAAGGAGCTTCTAGTATTTTTCTCATCTCTTCTAAACGCCTTGCGGCAAACTCTGCTCGCAAAGGCACTTCATTACTTTTTGATGTAAAAGAAACCTGAGCGTTTTCCGCCATAATTTTTACAGTATAAAGTGTATCACCAGGCAAACTATTATATGATGCAGAAACCGTTGCCGCCCATCCTCCAAAAACAATTCCGAAAATCGCCATTGCTGTTAAAACCGGTTTTACTACAAAATTAAAAACCGAATCTGGCATAATGGATTGAACCGCCTGCCAAACATATACTGGAGTTATCTTCACTCGTTCCTCTTTTCCATTATTTTTTATCTGCATTAAAAGAATCTCTTTATTTCTCGTCAAAAACTCCGGTCTCGGAGCGCCGGCATCATTTAATGTTTTTAGTTGTTTTAATGAGTTTATTAACTCTTTGTTATTCATATATGTTATTCTTGTGGCTCTATCACTCTTTTTAGCGATCCCAGAGCCCTATGTATCAAAACCCTTGTATTGTTTTGAGATTTTCCAATAATTTTTGCAATATCGCTTATAGAGATATCATCAAAAAATCTCAGAACGATAACTTCGCTATATTCATTTTTAAGGCTTTTAATAGCTTGTAAAATTCTTTTCTCGCTTTGCTTTGAATCTATCTTATTGGCAATTCCGATATTAGCTCCTATTTCTATGGAAATAGGCTCTTCGTATGATTTCTTTTTTGCTTGAAAGCGATAAAAGTCAATTACCAAATTTCGCGCTATAGAATATAAGAGAGCATTTAAGTTTTTTACCGGCTGGCCTTCATTAATATATTGCCAAGCCTTTAAAAACGTTTCAGAAACAATGTCTTCCGCATCTGCTTGAGTCGCAACCTTAAAATAAATAAAACGATAGATTCGCGATGCGTACCTATCGTATATCATTCCGTATGCTTCAGTGTCGTTTAGTGTCTTTATCCTAAACAGAAGGTATTTGTCTTTAAACGTTTGCATAAATTAAGACGTGAGAATAAGAGTAATATTACACCTAATATAACGGATTTACCAAAATAATCTTAATAAATATCTAAAATTAGGCATTTTTTATTTTTTATCTGCCACCCTATAAACCTGTAATACAAAATAAAAGTTCTCTTTGTCAAGACTAGTCTTGACAAAGAGAATAATATACAGGTATAATTAAAATAGATATTAAAAAACCTGAAATAATATCAGGGACTATAGAGTAGTATAAACTAATTATAATATATGTCAACAAAAAAAGTAATACGCTTAGCCGTATCAGAAGCCGCAAAAATATTTGGTATTCATGAACGCACTATAAGGCGAGCAATAAAAAGCCATGAGCTTCATTATGTCGTTGTCCAAGGGCGTTATAAAATAAATTTTGACAGCTTACTAAAATGGTCTCAAAAAGACGCTGTCATAAGGAATAAAACCAATAAAAACGGAATCGGACAGTTTGTAGATAAGTGGAAAATCACCAGCACACTTTATAGCCCAAATCCGGGGCTAACAGAAGAAGGCGCAAAAAAAAGCGACGAACCGGAAGAAAAAACCGCCTAATCTAAGGTGGTTTTTATATTTTATAAATAAAAAATACCAAAGTAGTTTGACTTGGGGCATCGAGGCGAGGAGGAGGCACCTTGAGCCCCAAAATCAAACCGCTTTGGCATTTTTATAAGTTTTATATAACCTTAACATAAAAATAAAATATTGTCAAGCAGGGTATTTAGGGGTATTATAAGTAATACCGAATTTAAGCTTATTTATGCAAATAAATCTCCAAAACAATTTATATAAAGAGCTCGTTTTTACCATTAAAAAATACCATCCAAAAGCTGATTTGGATTTATTGGAGTTAGCTTATGAATTTGCTGATAACGCCCATAAAGGCCAATTACGGACCTCTGGCGAGCCATATATCAACCATCCTATCCATACGGCTCTTACTCTCGCAAAAATGAAATTAAACATGCCGATTATTATTGCCGCCCTACTTCATGATGTTCCAGAAGATACAAGCAGAACCATAAAAGAAATAGAAGCTAATTTTGGTGAAGATGTTGCTTCTATGGTTGGAGGCATCACAAAACTCGGCAAAATAAAATATCGCGGAATGGAAAGATACATAGAAAATTTGCGTAAAATGTTTATTTCTATGGCATCTGACATTAGAGTTGTTTTTATAAAATTTGCCGACCGCCTGCATAATTTGGAAACATTAAATGCGCTATCTCCAAAAAAACAATATCGTATAGCTCTGGAGACGCTGGAAATATATGCTCCAATTGCTAATCGTCTTGGCATGGGAGAAATTAAAGGACAGCTGGAAGATCTGGCTTTTAAATATGTTTATCCAAAAGAATTTAATTGGGCATATTCGTTAATTCAAGAATCTTATAACAAGAAAAAAATAAACCTTGAAAAAAGCATAAACGAAGCCGGTCATTTTTTAAAAAAAGAAGGTATCACTCCCCTTGCCATTCATGGCAGACGCAAGCATATTTATAGTTTATATAAAAAAATCCTTCAAAAAGACCGCAACATAGATAAGGTTTATGATATAATTGCTGTTCGTATTATTGTAAAAAATATTTCCGATTGCTATGCCGCCTTGGGAATTGTCCATCAATATTGGAAGCCACTAAAAGGTAGAATTAAAGATTATATCGCTCAACCAAAACCAAACGGATACCGCTCACTTCATACCACGGTATTTACTGACAGTGGTGACATTATCGAAGTACAAATAAGAACCGAGGAAATGCACGACAAAGCAGAGTTTGGTATTGCATCCCATTGGGTTTATGATGAAGCGGGAAAAAAAGCCGTAATCGGCAAGGAGCTTTACTGGATGCAAGAATTGGCAAAGGTTCAAAAAAATATTGATAATAAAAAAGAATTTTTAGAGGGGCTTGAATCACTAAAAATTGATGTTTTTCAAAGCAGAATATTTGTCTTTACGCCAAAAGGAGATGTTATCGATCTGCCGGAAAATGCTACGCCGATTGATTTCGCCTATGCTATCCATTCGGACATTGGCGACAAGTGCACCGGTTCGGTTATAAATGATCAAATTCAATCATTAGAAACTTCGCTAAAAAGCGGGGATGTTGTGCATATTATTACCAATAAGGATAGACGAGGACCATCTCCTGATTGGATAAAAATAGTAAAAACACGTAATGCCAGAAGTAAAATAAGAGCATACCTAAATACAAAAAAAGCTAATTGGTTAGGAAGAATCGGATTAAAAAAATAAAAAACCGCTAAAATCATTTAGTGGCTACACATAGCGGTTATTCATCATCTGATGATGGATAAAGTTCGTCCAATTCTGCCATCGCATCCTTTTACTCAGGTGACCCCAAAAACAATGTAACCTTTCCTGAATTAAGTAATAACTCGCCTTCCGTAAGACGCAATATCTGCATTTGCTCCATTACTGCCGAGGGATTGGGAGCCGGCAACGACAATCTTGCTGTTTTTCCTTCAAGCCATATTCTTCTTTGCAGTTCCTGACATTGCTCATATAACTCTTCGTGCATCCCAATCAATTGTTTTTGCTTTTTAAGAGCGCTCTCTGATTGCAATCTGCGTGTTTCTTCATTAAATCTCTCCACTTGCAGATTATAAACATCAACTGCTTCACCCAAACTCCAAAGATATTTCTTTTTAGAATCAGCCAAAGCAAGCTCAATTCCTTTTTTTCTGCTTCTTTCCGAAAAAAATAAAAACAGAGATTAATGGTGGTAACATTGCCAAGGAATAAAAATGGACAGAAAAAAAGAAGAGACAGTCAGTAATCCAACAATTGCAATAAGGGTCATCGAAAATAAACAAAAAAAAGATATATAAATGG
>PFCS01000061.1:0-1794 GCA_002772895.1 Parcubacteria group bacterium CG10_big_fil_rev_8_21_14_0_10_36_14
AGGCAGAATATTACATCACGAGAAGAAATATTTACCCGATCCAAATAATGGAATTTTATTTATCGGCTATCAAGCCGAGGAGACACTGGGAAGAGCTATAAAAGATGGACAAAGAACAGTTATGATTGATGAGCAAAAAATACCGGTTAGATGTGAGGTAGAGGAAATAAGCGGATACTCGGCTCACGCGGACAGAGATGGTTTACTAAAATGGGTGTCTAGTTTTAAAGATAGTGTAAAAAAAATTTATGTAACTCAGGGAGAAAATGAGGCGGCGGAAAACTTGGCTTATTTTATTAAAAAGAGATTTAAGATAGAGGCGATTGTTCCAAAAGAGAGAGACTCGGTCGTGTTATAATTTAGTAATGAATTTTTTTTTAGGTCAAATATATAAAAAAAAAATAATTTCATATATTTTATATTTTTTATTATTTAGCCTGCCTTTTACTTTGCGATTGCCTATATTTTCTTTTACGCCCGGATGGCATGAATATGAAACCGTTTTTATTGGATTATATGATGTTTTGCTAGTTTTATTTTTAGCGATATTTTTCTTTAACTATAAAATAGTTTGGCAAAAATATTATATATATTTAATTTTATTTTTAGGTTTTAGTGGGTTATCAGTTTTATTTTCCCCCCTCCCCTATTTATCTATATATGGACTAATACGAATTATTTTATTTTCGGCTTTAGCTATAGCCCTAGCCACTTTAATTCATAATAAAAAAATAAAAATTGATTTAATTTTTTTAAGTTTATTTTTTTCTTCTTTATTTCAGGCGCTAATAGGATTTTTACAATTTAACAAACAGGAAGATTTAGGTTTATGGTTTTTAGGAGAACCTAATTTAGTTTTAAATGGATTCGGAGTCAGTACAGTTTTAATTGAGGGAGGAAAAATTTTAAGAAGCTACGGCACACTCCCCCATCCTAATATTTTAGGAGCTTTTTTGGTGGTAGGATTTTTAAGCGGATTATTTTTATTTATTGAATCTAAGGGAGTAAAGAAATATTTATTTTTTAGTGGATTATTTTTAATAGCTTTAACCCTTTGGTTAACGCTATCTAGATCGGCCATAATAGCTATGCTATTTGGATTATTTATTTATTTTATTCTTAAATTTTTTAGAGACGGGTTTTATAAAAAAAATATAATATCTTTTGTGTCTATTTTTTTACTTCTACTTTTTTCTTTATTGCCGGTTTTAAGTTTTGTTTTACCGAGAATTAATATGTCAGCTTCCGAAGTGGCGGTTACTAGTAGAGTGAGTTATATGGAAATGGGTAAAAAAATTATGAAAGAAAATTTACTAGGAGTGGGTTTAAAAAATCAGGTTTACTATACTTATAAAAATAATATATATAATGAGGCTAATATGAAAAACTCCTGGGAGTGGCAACCAATTCATAATTTATATTTATTAATAGGAAGTGAGGTTGGAGTTTTGGGATTATTATCTTTTATAATTTTTATATTGGGGGCTTTTATAAAAAAAGGTTTATTGTTTCTAAAAAAAGACAAAGAGGAGTATTATATTATTTTGGCGATAATGTCGTCTTTACTCATAATAGGATTGTTTGACCACTTTCTCTATACAATAGATTCCCCTGCTCTACTTTTTTGGCTAATGATTGGACTTTTACTTTAGTTTTATTTACAATTATTTTTATTATATTGGACGGTTAGCTCAGTTGGTAGAGCGTCTCGTTTACACCGAGAGGGTCGCGGGTTCAAGTCCTGCACCGTCCACTAAATCCGAACCTATTTCCAAAATAAATACTAACTCACGC
>PFCS01000061.1:1876-2899 GCA_002772895.1 Parcubacteria group bacterium CG10_big_fil_rev_8_21_14_0_10_36_14
TTCCAAACGAATTTGATGCGCCGCCTTCGGCGGGACGGATTGTTTTTTCGCCGAGGAGGAGGTGCGAGCCAAAGATTTCTTTAGCACAGACCTTTTTAGCAAAAAGGTCTGAATCATAAGCAATTTTGTCCAATGATTGAGCGTCTTTTAGCCAGTTTTGGAAAGGTGCGAGCCAATCATTCTGCTTGTGTGAAAGAGAGGTCATTTCTTTTTGGAGCGACTTCTTTTCAGAAAGAAGTTTTGCTTTTTGTAAACAATAATCTGGTTGGTCAATCACTTGGTCAAGATAACCTGTAAGAAGTCGCTCTAATTTTTCCGACAAAGAAGAAATCTTTTTCTTTTTTTCTTCCACACACGCAGTCAAAGACGGGGCGGAGTTTTTGTAGTCTTGCAAAGCAAGACGATTCAATTCTTCCGCCCAGTCTTTGGGCAAAGAAACTTTTTGAATGAGAGATGATAACTGCTTGTCTAATTCTTCGGAACGAAGCGACATTTCAGGACACTTAAAATCTTTTCTCTTTTTTGTGCAACGATAATATGTATATTCGTGAACATTGCCATTTTTCTGTCGCTTCGTTTTGTTTTCAGCAGTTATCATCATTCCGCATGAAGCGCAGGAAATGAGGCCACAGAAAGGTTGAAGCTCATTCTGTGGTTTGCGTTCTGGTTGTCCGCGAAACTTCAACATTTCCTGTGCTTCATCAAAAAGTTTCTTTGAAATGATTGGCTCGTGCTTTCCTTCGTGGATTTAACCACCATATTTGAATAGTCCGATGTAAAATGGATTTGAGATGATAAAAGACGCTTTAGTTTTTGAGATTCTCTTTCCGGTTCTTGTAGTAACGCCGGACTTCTCCAAAAAATTTGATACATCCTCCAGTCGCATATTCCCTTTGACATATTTCTCAAAAGCCAAGCGGATAATACGAGATCTTTTCTTTTCCACCACGATTGTCTTTGTTCTACTATCATTCAAATATCCCACTGGCGCTTGGCTTGGGAATATACCCATTCTGACTTTTT
>PFCS01000062.1 GCA_002772895.1 Parcubacteria group bacterium CG10_big_fil_rev_8_21_14_0_10_36_14
GGTATTTTTACCCAAATCTCCAAGCATCTCCTTAACTATCGGCACTACCACAGTATCTCTATATACATACCCTGCCTGCGGATTATTTTTTACTTTAAATAAAAGCCCTGGAACCAATATCTCTTCACTAGTATTTTTTAGATAAATATATTTTTTGATATATATTATTTTCGGAGTTTCAAGTTCAAATTCAATCGGCTGTTTAGAATCCGGGCTATAATAATTTAAGCCGGACAATCCTCCTGCTTCCGCAACTTTTATAATTTTTGTAAAATCATTATCTAACTCATAAGTGGAACTTTCATAATTTTGCGTATAAAGATTATTTACAGAATAAACTTCATTTTCTGCAATATTTATAACAACATCCAAGCCAAGTACGCTTCCATATTCTTCGTAAGCTGCAACACCATTTATCTCTAAAGGATAGATAACTGATATATATTGAGGAACATAAATTTTCTGACCTTCGGCTTTTGCTGTTTTAAGTTGTCTTTGCCAAGACGGATCAACTCGTGGTGTACCATAGGCGCTTTTATTTATCCCATATTTACTCAGGAATTTATCTGCAATAGAAATTAACGTACTATCTTCCGGCACATTCGCGTCGCTAAAATCATTTATTTCTTTTTCTGATTCATAAAGAGCAATATATCTTTGCCAATTTCTAGTTATAGAAATCTGTCCTTCTTCAAAATTGAAATAAATTGCGTACCCATTGGCAACATCTTCTGATAAAGAAACTTGCTGTGCTTTCAGATTACTAAATTTTGAAAAATTTATAAGTCCGAGATTAAATTTACCCAAAACACTACCAACTTTTTTTCCAATATCATCTGATTTATTTCTTTTTACTACCGGTAAATCAATTTGGCTTATATCAATGTTCTCTCCGGTATATCTAAACGTATAATTTAAAAACTCGGGAGCTGGCATACCAATAGATACGCCACTGGATTGTCTACCGGCTACATTTTCTTCAGCAGAATCCGATGAAGCCATCAAAGTTCGCGGAGCAGTTGGTTGTCCACCTCCGCCATAACCCGTTGCTTCCTGAGCAATAGATTTTGAATCATCGGCAATAGTAGAAATTTTACCAAAGGCCCCTGCTTCCAACGAATCAAAACTTTGTTTAAAAGATAAGTCTACCGATTCTCTATTGTTTAGCAATACAAAGATAGCCGGAACAATAACTAACACGGCGATTAACACGCCACCGGAAACATAAGCGATTTTTTTCATAGACATAAAATTCATAAAAGCCTCCCATACCGAATACTTCGTTTCTTCTCCCAACAACTCTTGGCGTAATTTTATAGCAAAAGCTGAATTGAACTTAGTATTTGGGCAGGATACTAAAAATTTATTAATAATTTTTATTAATTCTTTTTCTTTTTGTTGAAGCTCAGGATCTATTTTATATAGATCTTCTAAAATTGTTTTTATTTTATCCATATAAATTTAACACCAGTGCCATAAACGCTGCTGATGGCATCTGCTCTTTTAATTTTTTTATTGTTCGTCCAAATATTACCTTGCAATTGCCCTCGCTTTTATTTATTATTTCGGCGATTTCCTTATATGGCATATCCTGCCATATCCTCATTATTAATATATCTCTCTCTGTGGATGACAACTTCTTTATATATTCTTGAATGTTTTGTACTTTTAATTTTGTATCCGCATCTGCTGATACATCTTCATTATTAGATAAATCCCAAGCGTCATCTATATTAGAATGCGCTCTACTGGTACGATAGTGGTCTATAACCGCATTTCTGGCAATACAATACAACCATGCAGAAAAATATTCGCCCTTAAAAGTACCAATACTTTTCCATGCTTTCATAAATACAATACTCGTAATATCCTCAGCAGTTTCCGTATGATGTGTTTTATAATAAATAAAATCATATATCTTTCGTAGATACTTATCATATAAAGTACTGGATGCATCTTTTTCTCCTTTTTGCGCATGGATAATTGTTTGTTTTTCTATGGGATCCATAATGAAGGGTCTTCTACTCTTTATAACGAAACAAAGTCTAATATCGTAACAATTACATTATACTATATTGGCCTTCCAATGCCTTAAGTCCAAAGCTCGTCAGCACGACAATAAGCCCTGAATAAAAAACGTAAATTCCAAAAGAAATTAAGTCAGATTTATCTTTCATAATACTTTTTTAATAATTACATTTAAGTAATAAACGATTTAAAGACAAAAAAGTTACAAATATGGTATTATAGATAAAAGATATAATATGCGTTTAAAGCTAAATTACATAATTATCCCCTTATTTACGGCGTTTATCGCTTATTTTGGCGGACAAATCACCAGCGCGGGTATGAAATGGTATAAAACCATAAATCTCCCATCTTTTACTCCGCCGGGGTTTGTAATCGGCTATGTTTGGACATTTATTTTTATTTGCGCCACAATCTCGGCAATTATTACCTGGAATAAATTAAAAAAAACAACTCTCGTTTCGCACTTATAACGCTTTTCTTTATCTTAAATGGTATGTTAAACTTTTTGTGGAGCTATCTTTTCTTTGATCAGCACCTTTTTTTTCTTGCTATAATTGAAGCTTCTATCCTAGGATTTTCCGTTTTAATCCTTATTATTTTTATCTGGCCCGTTTCACGTCTCGCCTCTATTCTACTTTTTCCTTATTTCGGCTGGGTAGCATTTGCCACCTACCTTACATATGCCATCTGGGTATTAAATAAGTAAATCTGGGTTTTAGGACGAAAATTATTCGCATCTTGCAAAAAAGAAAAATCTATGATAAAATACTATTTAAATAAGCTCGCATAGCTCAGTTGGTTAGAGCACAGACCTTATAATTACCGGCGGCGAATAAAATTTAAATATATGCGCGCGTGTAGCTCAGTTGGTTAGAGCACAGACCTTATAAGTCTGGGGTCGATGGTTCAAGTCCATCCACGCGCATATATTTAAATTTTTGAGCCACGACGTAATTTTACGAATGTTTAAGTCTGGGGTCAATGGTTCAAACCTGCCTCTGCGAGCACCATGGGCGATTAGCTCAGTTGGTTAGAGCGTTACATTGACATTGTAAAGGTCAGTGGTTCGAATCCACTATCGCCCACCAAAAAATCTCTGTTAGCAGAGATTTTTTGATTTATTTTATTATAACTACTATACTTTATATAGAATAACTAAATATTAAAATATTAATTATATGAATGTCATAATTTATTCAACGGCTACATGCCCATATTGCCACATGTTAAAAGAATGGTTACGAAAAAATAAAATTGAATATAGAGATGTCGCGGTAGACACTGATCAAAAAGCAGCGGAAGAAATGATAGAAAAATCAGGACAAATGGGAGTTCCTGTTACCATTGTAGAAAAAGATGGAAAAGAAAATATTGTAATTGGATTTGATAAACAAAAACTATCGGGGTTGCTTGACATAAAATAATTTTAAAAAATCGTTTCGTAATTTAATGAAACAATTTTTTATTTTATAAAAAATAAAAAACTTGCAAACTATTCTTTGTAAGTTTTTTTTATGGTATAATTAAAATATAAAAATAAAAAATAATTTTTTGAAAGGGGGTGAAAAAAAATTATGGCAAAAAAGAAAAAGAAAGTTGCTAAGAAAAAAGCAGCTCCAAAAAAGAAAAAAGTCATGAAAAAGAAAAAAGTTGCTAAGAAAAAAGCAGCTCCAAAAAAGAAAAAAGTTGCTAAGAAAAAAGCAGCTCCAAAAAAGAAAAAAGCAGCAAAAAAAAAGACAGCGAAGAGGAAAAAAAAATAGGCACCTTGAGCCCAAAAATACAATAAAAGCTTCCATCCGGAATTCCATGGAAGCTTTTATTTTTTAGCTAATTTTAGAGTAAAATTATAAAAAAGAGCCTTGCTTTATTTTTACTTTTTCACTGGGATTAAAAATTTTCACAATACCAAATTCACCATCATATCCGGGACGGATAAAAATGTCGCCTTTACGCATTCTATCTATTGCAACGCCTACAATTTCACCAGCGCATTTTTTTATTTCATCAATGTTTTTATTAAGCAAAGTATCAAACTCGGAACCGCATTCAGAAATTATTTTTTCATATAATGAAATAACTTTTTTTGATTTTACTCCGTTTCCAAAAGACTCTGCAATAATTTCTTGCAAAGGAACAATTGATTTATAAAAAATAAAATTTTCTTTTATTTTATCCACATCTTCTTTTTTTCTATCCGCTAAAGATGAAACGCGATGCATTACTCCGACGGTTAATGGGCGTTTACATTTTGGACAAAGATAATTATTTTTCTTTGTTTCTTCTGGCAACAAAGAAACACCGCAAGCACGATGACCGTCCAAATGATATTTTCCTTCTTCCGGAAAAAACTCTATTGTATATAAAAAATTTTTACGATTTTTATTTTTTATCGCATTTATAATTTTGTAATAATCAGGTTTGTATTCAAATTCAAAAACATTCGCTTCGCGTCCAAGTTTTTCTAAACTATGCGCGTCAGAATTTGAAATTAAAACAATGTCGTCTAATTGTGAGAGTTGCCAATTCATTGCAGGATCACTAGAAAGGCCTGTCTCAATTGCGTAAATATATTTTGCGTTTTTTCCAAATGCTTCCTCCAAAGAATCGAAACCGGACATAGAACCAAAAATAGCAAACCATGGCGTCCAAGCATGAGCAGGAATAACCATTGAATCAGGATCTATTTCCATTGCAATTTTCAAAATCTCTTCGCTATCAATGCCGAGAATTGGTCTGCCGTCAGAAGAAACGTTACACCCTCTGGCAACCAATACATCTGTAAACTTCTTAGCTGATTCCAATGACGGCATCCATAAGCAGAGATGAACTCTTCTGCACTTTCCGCCTTTTTTATAAATACAAGATAATTCCGTAGAAACTAAAAAACGAGTCTTATTCGCTGACCCCTTTAGTTTATAAAGTCCGGGTTCCGCCGGTTCCAAATTTTCTTGTAATTCGCGAAACCACCCAGGATGAGTAAAGTCGGCAGTAGAAACAATATCAATTCCCTTCTTCTCGCACCACTTGGCTATATTTTCTGGAGTTAAACTTTTGGAACAGGCTCGAGAATATTTTGAGTGAATATGTAAATCAGCAATAAATTTCATAAAAAAATTAAAAGTTAGAAACTATAGTTTCGGCATACCGAAGTTCTTCTGGTGTATTTACTCCAACGCATTCCATAGGGCTAATCTCCAAAGAAGATATTTTTTTGCCTTCTTCTATTGCCAGCCCTACTAAATCGGTTAAATAATATTCTTCTTGCGCATTTTTGTTAGTAAGCTTATCTAAATTAGACAAAAGCCAAGAAGAATCAAAACAAAATAAACTCGGATTAAGTTCTGTAACTTTTTTTTCTTTTTCATCTGCATCACGAATCTCTACTATTTTTTTTATATTTCCATCTTCATTCCTAATCACTCTGCCAAAACCCATAAAACCGGCGTATTCGTTTTCAAAGTTAGGAACTTTTATAGTCATCATCGTAAGTACAGGACTCTCGTTATTATGTAACTCTAAAAGATTATTTATAGTTTTTAGTTTTATATTCGGCATATCTCCGTATAAAACTATAAGTTTGTTTGCCGTACCAATCTTATCCTTCGCACACATTACTGCATGACCTGTTCCCAACTGCTCTTTCTGAAATACATACTCCATACTATCCCCTAATTCTTCTTTTACCATGTCGGCGCGGAATCCAACGACAACTATTGGTTTTTCTTTTATTTGTAAAAATTTTAAAGAATTTAGAAGATAAGAGATAAGAGGCTTACCGTTTAATCGCACCAAAACCTTCGGGATATCTCCACCCATTCTTTTTCCTTTTCCCGCGGCAAGAATAATTATTTTTGTTTGAGATGGCATAAATTATTATAATAATACCAAATTTAAAAGCGCGCGCGCGAGTTTATCGGAATCATGACGCAAAATGCTTCTTTTTAATTTATCGGCGGAATTTTTTTCAAAAACAATCTGACTTATTAAATCGCCAGTTATTATTTTATATCGCGTATTGCCGATTTTATCCAAGTCAGGATTTACAAAGTGTTCATTTTCTTTTTTATAAAGATCAACTATCTCTTCCGAGGGACTAGCCGTATTTACTAAAACATAATCAATAACATTTACTCCCAAGTATTTCTCCACTTCTTCTATAAAATTATACGCGCCAAAACCGTGTGTTTCCGCGCGTTTTGTCATAAGGTTAACCACATAAACAATTTTTGCTTTTGTTCTTCTTAGAGCCTCGGTCATCCCAAAAGATAAAAAATTAGGGATTAAACTCGTATAAAGATCGCCCGGAGTAAGAACTATTAAATCTGATTCCATAATAGCTTGGATTGCTTCATAGCTTGTATGAACCTCGTTTTCCAAAATAACTTTTTTTATTTTGTGTTTTTTATAATTGGCAATTTTACTTTGGCCTTTTAATGTTTTTCCATTTTCATATTCTGCCAAAAGCACCATTGGCTCAACGGTAACGGGTATTACTTTTCCTTTTATATTTAAAATTTTCCCAGCAACAAGAACGGCATCTTCAAAACGATTAGTTACTTTTTCTAAAGCGCCTAAAAAAATATTTCCAAAATTATGTCCTGCCAGACCGCCAATTCCAAAACGATATAAAAAAAGATCACGCAATACTTCGGGTGCCTCAGAAAGCGCAACCAAGCATTGGCGAATATCCCCCGAAGGAAGAACACCGAGTTCATGGCGAAGTACTCCTGTTGATCCGCCGTCATCAGCCATATTCACAATAGCCGATATTTCTATATCATATTTTTTTAAACCCGAAAGTACCGTAAAGTTGCCAGTGCCTCCGCCAATTGTAACTATTTTTTTCTTTGTATTTTCCATATAATTATTATATCATTTTATATATAAAAACCACTTTTAGCAAGCAAATAAAATAAGAGGACAAACCGTCCTCTTATGTAAAGATATGCTCACAAAAAACTACAACGCCCATCTCATCCGCCATAACATAATATTTTTCATATTCTTTACTCTCAAATTCTTTCTCCATCTCAGTAATAAGTTGTGATAATTTTTTAAGATTTTTATCGGAAGTTCGTTCGCTTACACCAAGCGCAAACGACCCCAAAGATCTTGGAAAAAGTAAAATTTCGTCAAATCTTTTGTTTGAAAATTCTGTTCTTGCCACATCTATAACTGTTTGCAATGAAAGCAAATTATTTTCTCTATGCAATCCATCCCACTGAACACCGTAACTTACATGTCCATGCGGATTTATAAAATAATATCTACTCATCTTTCGTCTCTTCTCTTTTACCGAACTCCACCCAATCAGTTTCTGTGATTACCAGTAAACTATTATCAACAAGAAAATAAAGCTTTCTTTTGCTAAAATTTCCAAATTCTTTTTTCAAAATTCTTCTTAAAGCCCTCTCATCTACAGACTGATTACTAATGTCTACTTCCAACTCTTTTTCTTTGCCATTTATAATAACGACCGTATATTCTATTCCTCCAAAAAAAATTTTCTCCGCCATTTTTACCTCCTTATAAAGGATTCTATATAAAAAAGTCTTTTTTGTCAACTAAAAAAGATGCATTGTTCCGGCGCTGACCTACTCTTGCACGGTACTCAAACCGTACTACCATCGGCCTTGCGAAGCTTAACTTCTGTGTT
>PFCS01000063.1 GCA_002772895.1 Parcubacteria group bacterium CG10_big_fil_rev_8_21_14_0_10_36_14
TTAATAGTAAATAATTACTATCCACAAAGAATATTTTAATATGATAGCCCAAAATATAAAAAAATATCGCAAGAAAAAGGGCGTTTCGCAGGATAAACTTTCTAAACTTGCCGGAGTAACTTATAATACAATTATCAAAATTGAATCCGGCGCAACATTAAATCCAAGGGTTGATACATTAAGGCTTATTGCAAAAGCCCTTGGTGTTACCGTAGATAGTTTATTAAACGGAAAATAAAAATATGCACTCCAACAAACCAAAAAATAGTGAGGTTGATGCCTACACTTATATAAAAGAGGAATTGGAAAAGCTTGGTTGGAATGTAAAAAATCCAGCCCGTGTTTCCGACGGCGAAGTTTATAAACAAAATGAAGTTTTGGCGCATAAGGAACTAAAAAAATATCTCGTCAGAGATATGCCTGAGGCGGTTGTTAAGTTGAACGAAAACGAGTTTTGGGCGATAGAAAGTAAAAGGGACAAAAAAGATATTGACATCGCTTTAAATGAAGCGATTGATCAATATGCTAAAAAAATCAATCAAAGCGGGAAAATAAAATGTGTTATTGCTTCTGGTGTAGCTGGCAACGATACAGACGGATATAAAGTAATCAACAAATACTTAAAAAATGGGAAGTGGGAAACGATCCTTTTTAATGGAAAGACTAAAAATATTTTGCTTTCAAAAAATCAAGCAAGGTATATTTTAGAACACGATACAATCAACTGGCTTGAATTTCCTGATCTTCCAGAGACAAAATACATTAGTGCCGCGGTAGAAATAAACGAAATTCTTCATAATGCCGGAATAAATAAAAACAAGCGCGCAAGATTTATCGCTGGTCTCGTGCTGTCATTGTCGGTTGACGAAGAAATAGATTTAACAACAGGAAATACTAAATTACTTGTAAAAAATATAAATAATCTCATAGAACGAAAACTTGAGGAGGTCAAAAAAGAGAATTTTATAGATTTTCTTAAATTAGAACTTCCTCCAAGTACGGAAAATCATATTAAATATAGGCAAGCCATAATAGAAACATTGAAAGAGTTACAAACATTGGATATCAAAAATGCAATGGCTTCGGGGAAAGATGTTTTGGGCGAATTTTATGATAAGTTTTTAAAATATGGAAATGGAGCAAAGGAAATAGGCATTGTCTTAACACCAAGACATATTACTAAATTTGCTGTTGAAGTATTAAATGTAAAATTTAATGATTATGTTTTAGACCCTGCTTGTGGTACCGGTGGTTTTTTGGTGTCGGCTTTTGATTATGTGAGAAATAGCGCAACACCTAAACAAATTGACGAATTTAAAAATTACCATATATTTGGGACAGATCAAGATGATGAAGTGATTGCGCTAGCTTTAGTTAATATGATTTTCAGAGGTGATGGTAGAAATAATATGAATGAAGGGAATTGTTTCCAAAAAAGTATAGAAAAAACAAATAAAGACGGGTTTGTTACGGGCAAGTTTGATGTGAGAAGTGGCAATATTCCGCCGAAAAATCCTATTATCACAAAAGTTTTAATGAACCCGCCCTTTGCTTTAAAAAAGGGAGACGAAAAAGAAAGCGATTTTATTGACTATGCTTTGTCGCAAATGGAAGACGGTGGCATTCTTTTCGTTATTGTTCCTATTTCCGTTATGGTTGAAGGCTCGGGTAAAAATTGGAGAAAAGAGTTATTGGAAAATAACACCGTTTTATCTGTTGTAACATTTCCCGAAGATCTTTTTTATCCTGTTAGCGTTGGTACCATTGGAGTTTTTGTTAAAAAAGGAATTCCACACGATTTTGATAATCAAAAAGTTTATTTTGCGAGAGCGATTTTTGATGGATTTCGTAAAAAGAAAGGTAAAAGAATCGTGGTTGAGAATAGTGAAAATACACTCAAAGAAGTAGAGGGCGAGCTAAAGGGATTTTTGGCGAATCAAAATTTAAAACTTAAAGATGTGCCGGAATTTAAAAAAATATGTCTGCTGGATAAATCTGATATAGGCGTTGAATTAGTACCCGAGGCATATATTGAAAGCAAAATCCCTACCTTAGAGGAAATAGAAAATGGAGTCGGAGAGATGATAAGAGAGGCAATCGCGTTTAGAATTAAATATTCCAACAAACTTGAGAATAAAAAATAGTTATGATAACAACAATCGGACAATTTTTTAAAATAGAATACGGTCAAAAAGAATACCACAACAAAGAGCGGCTTGAGGGAAGTGATGGTCAAAATATTTTAATTTCTTCTACAGGAGAAGACAATGGTATTTTTGGTTTCTTTGATATTAGTAATAATTATCAAGCCCCTTTTATAACCGTGCCAAGCACGGGAACGGTTGGGCAAGCGTTTATCCAAGAGCAAGATTGTTCCGTTGATGATAATTGTTTAGTTTTGATGCCTATTAAAAAATTATCTAAAGAAGAATTGTTCCAAATTGCTTTTCAAATTAGATTAAATAAATGGAAATATAGATATGGCAGGCAGATAACGCCGGAAAGATTGGCGACGCAAAAAATTAGTTTAATAGATAGTAAACTAAGCTATGAAAAAATATCTCAAAAATTGCTTCCCAAAAAAGTTAGCAAGGTCAAAATTAAAACGAATACCAATATTAAATTAAAACGAGTTGATGAAATTTGTGATATTTTAAAAAAGAGCGCGCTTCCGCAAAATACTATGGATCTTGACGGAACGCCCTATGTAACAACTACATCGAAGGATAATGGTGTCTCTAATTGGGTCAATGAGGAACCAAACGCTAAGGGAAAATGCCTTACCGTTGCTCTCAACGGAAGTGTCGG
>PFCS01000064.1:0-47641 GCA_002772895.1 Parcubacteria group bacterium CG10_big_fil_rev_8_21_14_0_10_36_14
GTGTTTAAACTACTTATCTCCTAACGAAGTAATTAACAAAGTGGTGCATTGTTAACTTGATTATTTATATTTTAACTAAAATTAAATATTTTCTTAAAAGATAGAAAAGTAGTCTCAGTCTATTTGACAAAAATTTGGGTTTGTGGTAATTTTGTTTTAGGAAGGAGGTGGAGATGGTTTGGTATCTGCTTTCTGCTTTAGGTGGATTGATTTTGGGGTTTTCTGTTGGACGATGGCATAAGGATAGAGAATCGGCTGAAATGATAAGTACAGAAATGCCATCAATCATCGGTACCAGAAAAACCTTGAAACAAAAAATAGAAAAGAATAAAGCAGAGGCTGATTTGCTTTTGAAAAGAGTAGATTTGGAGGAAAAAAATGATTGATCACGAACGCCTTCGGCAATTAAGCATGCTTGCTCTAATTGCTCAAGCTCATCCGTCAGAACTTGACCATATTAAAAAACAGATAGAAAGCGGGGAATTAGGATTAACTGATGAATGTAAAAAAGAAGCATTAAAGATCATTGAAACAAAGAAGAAAGAGCTCGTTGAAGCAAAAAAAGAATAATAATATTTAACAATGGCAATGCCCATTGTTTTTTTATTGCCGAAAAAATGAGCAATGAACATACTATGTGATACGTTCATTGGTTCTGTGGATAAGTCAGGAACTACTAATTTGCCCTCCTTGCCCAAGGGTAGTAAAATAGAATAGATAATTAAATACAAAAAATATGATAAAAAACGTTATTGTGGCTTCGGGAGCCGTTATTATTAAAGAGGGTAAGGTATTTTTAAATAAGCACGGGGAAGATAAGTTTTGGAAATTTTTGGGCGGAAAAGTTGAAGAACGGGATTTTTCAAATTCCGAGATGTCATTGGAAGAAGCCTGCAGAAGAGAAGTAAAAGAAGAAAATGGATTTGATATAGAAATTATTAGTCCGTTAAAGCCGATGATGGTGCCAAAGCCGGGTTCGGAAGATACATATGTAGTTCTGATTCATTTTTTGGCGAAAAAAATCGGAGAAATAAAGCCGGGCGATATTGATGAATTTAGAGAATTTGAAATTGAAAAAATCTTAAACGGCGAATATGGCGAAGAATTTGCGCCAAACATCCTCCCGGTTTTAAAAAGTTATTTAGGGATGAAAAAAGCAGGATTAATAAAATAAAAAGGTTATTGTTTTTGTTAGATTGAAATATAGATTGTCATACTTCACTCGCAATAACAAAATTTAATTGCCTCATATGTTATGAGGCAATTAGGAAATGTTTCGCAGGGACACCTCCCTTAAACGCTAACCGCTAATTGCTATACGCTATTATTATGTTCATCCATCTCCACAATCATTCCCACTATTCACTGTTAGACGGACTGCCGAAGATTCCGGATATTGTCAATCGAGCGAAAGAGCTCGGAATGACAGCAGTCGCCCTTACTGACCATGGAACAACCTATGGTCTTATTGAGTTTTATAAGGCTTGTAAAAAAGCAGAAATAAAACCAATCTTAGGAGTAGAGGCTTACGTAGCAAGAAGAGGGCATACTGACAAAGAACCCGGAGTGGACACTAAGCCATATCATCTTGTGCTTTTGGCAAAAAATAAAGAGGGGTATGAGAATATATTACGCCTTACATCAATTGCCCATCTTGACGGTTTTTATTATAAACCTCGAGTAGATAAAGAGCTTTTGAAAAAATATAGCAAAGGAATAATTGGGCTGTCCGCTTGTTTGAATGGTGAAATATCGCGCGCAGCACTTTCCGATAATATGGAAACAGCCGAACGGGCACTTTCCGAGTATAAAGAAATTTTTGGCGAAGGAAACTTTTATTTAGAACTTCAGCCTCAGACCGCCACAAAAAACAATGACCAGTCGCTTGCCAATGCGCGTCTTATAGAGCTTGCAAAAAAGACCAATACGCCCCTTGTTGCTACAAAAGATGTGCATTATATAAACTTTGACGATAAAGAGGCACAGGACGCTCTTTTATGCATTCAGACGGGCACTACGTTAGATAACCCCGACCGGCTAAGTATGATGGATATTGACTGTTCGTTTTCTACGGAAGGTGATATGCGCGCATGGTTTTCCGATACGCCTGAGGCAATAGATAATACAGTGAAAATAGCCGAGGCGTGTGACGTTGAGCTCACCCTTGGTGTGAATATTTTACCAAAATTTAAAACACCCAACGGAAAATCGGACGTGGATTATTTGCGCGAACTTTGCGAAGACGGTATTAAGAGAAGATATAAAGAAATAACGCCAGAAGTTCGTGAGCGTTTGGAATGGGAGCTTGATACTATAAATAAAATGGGGTTTGCTTCATACTTTTTGATAGTTGCGGATTTTGTAAAATATGCAAAAGGTGAGGGGATAGTTGTGGGTCCCGGCCGTGGATCTGCAGCCGGCTCTATTGTTTCTTATGTTCTTGGAGTGACCGATCTTGACCCAATACATTACAAATTACTTTTTGAAAGATTTTTAAACCCGGATAGAATATCAATGCCTGATATTGATATGGATTTTGCCGATATAAAACGTCACAAGGTTATTGAATATGTTATGGAAAAATATGGGCGGGACAAGGTGGCTGGTATTATTACATTTGGGACAATGATGGCGCGCGCGGCAGTGCGTGATGTGGGCAGAGTAATGGGTTTGCCATATGGAGAAGTGGACCGGATTGCAAAAATGATTCCAACTCCGGTGCAAGGCAGGCATACACCTTTATC
This sequence comes from Parcubacteria group bacterium CG10_big_fil_rev_8_21_14_0_10_36_14, assembly GCA_002772895.1. Lineage (NCBI taxonomy): Bacteria > Parcubacteria group bacterium CG10_big_fil_rev_8_21_14_0_10_36_14. The sequence continues at coordinate 2,745 of PFCS01000064.1, forward strand.
AAGCCATGTTGAAGAAGTAAAAGAGCTCCGCGATCTATATAATGACAATCCGGATATAAAACGGCTTTTAGATTTATCTATAAAAATGGAAGGAACTGTCCGCCACGCCTCACAGCACGCTTGCGCTGTGGTAATTGCTGATAAACCGCTTATGGAATATACGGCAATACAAAAGGCGCAGGGAGGGGATGTAGAAAGCGTAACCCAATATTCAATGAAGCCGATTGAAGATGTTGGTTTGCTTAAAATGGACTTTTTGGGTTTGGCTAACCTTTCTATTATTCAGGATACGATTGAAATTGTTGAAGCGGTGAGCAAAACAGAAACAGGCGAAGCAACAAAAATTGATATAGAAAAAATACCGCTTGATGATAAAAAAACATTTAATATTTTATCGCGGGCAGAGACAACCGGTGTTTTTCAGCTTGAGTCAAGCGGAATGAAGCGATATATAAAAGATTTACAACCAACGGATATAGAAGATATCATCGCTATGGTAGCTTTGTATCGTCCGGGTCCAATGCAGTTTATTGAGTCTTTTATCAATAGAAAGCATGGCAGAGAAAAAATAGAGTATATGCATCCCTCTATGGAGAATGCCTTAAAAAATACTTATGGCATTCCTGTTTATCAGGAGCAGGTTATGCAAATATCAAAAGATATGGCAGGATTTACCGGCGGAGAGGCGGACACTTTGCGTAAAGCAATGGGAAAGAAGATTGCCGAGCTGATGGCGAAGATGCGCGCAAAATTTATTGCCGGAGCAACAACACAAGGTATTTCAAAACAGCTGGCGACAGAAGTTTTTCAGACGTTGGAAGATTTTGCCGCTTATGGCTTTAATCGTTCTCATGCGGCCTGCTATGCAATGATTGCTTATCGCACGGCATATTTAAAAGCAAATTGGCCAAATTGTTTTATGGCGGCTTTAATGAATAGCGATTATGGAAATCTTGACCGCATTACAATAGAAGTGGAGGAATGTAAATTATTGGGGCTCGAGGTTCTTCCACCGGATATTAATGATTCATATTCAAAATTTTCCGTTGTGCCAAAAACAAATAAAATCCGTTTTGGCCTTTTGGCAATAAAAAATGTCGGAAGCGATATTGCGGATGCAATAATCAAAGAACGCAAAGAAAATGGAAAGTTTGAGTCATTGGAGGACTTTTTGGAACGAGTAAACCATAAAAATTTGAATAAAAAAGTTTTGGACGCGCTTGTAAAGTGCGGGGCAATGGATGCTTTGGGCGCGAGAGCGGAGATGCTACATAATATGCAGAAGATGTTGGATTTTAATAGAGAAGTTCGCGCTTCATCCGAACAGCCGGTTGGGCTTTTTGGTAAAAATATTCTTTCCAAACCGACTTTGCAGATGGAGCCGGCTGAACCGATAGAGAAAAAAGAAATTTTAGCTTGGGAAAAGGAGCTTCTCGGACTTTATATAAGTGCTCATCCGTTTCTAGATATAAAACCGTTAATAGCGGATTTAATAAAAAGTGTTGATGAATTAAAAGAAATGAAAGATGGAAATTGGGTAAATGTTGCCGGCGTAATAACAAAAATTCATAGTATTAGGACAAAAAAGAATGAGCCAATGTGTTTTGTTACCATAGAAGACGGGATGTCCTCTTTTGAGATAATTGTTTTCCCCAGTATATTGGAATCAACGAGGACGATATGGCAGGAAGATAATATTGTGATTGTCGGAGGACGTCTTTCTTTTAAAGATGGAGAGATAAAAGTGCTGGCAAATAAAGTAGAGGTTGTTAGTGTTGATAATATGGAAAAAATAAAAACGCAATTTGCCGATGGAAAATCAGAGAAACCACAAGTTTCTAATTTTAAACCCCAACAAAATTTTAAAACTAAAAATAATACTCCCGCGCCGAATTTCAAGCAGGAATCAGAAGGCGCTGGTTTTCGTGGAAACGATAATTCGGATATTAAACAATTTTTTAATGGCAATATTGCGCTAAAGGATGATGGATTATATATTTCCTTACCAAAAAAGATGAAAAAAGCACAGGTAGAACATATGAAATCCCTTTTACAAAAACACCCGGGGACTACCCAAGTGTTTTTTGCTTTGCCGGATAAGCCGGCAATTAAAACGAGTTTTAAGATTGATTCAGAAAGGTTTATCTAAATTTTGCCAGATACTTCTTCGTTACTTCAATTTCAGATTCCTCTTCTTTGATGTGTCTTTTAGCCTCTTCTTTTTCTTTTTCGGTCGCATCATCATTTTCCAGTACTTCTTTATAGTCAATAATTATTTTTTCTCCCAAATCAATCGCATCTTCCAAACCATCTAAGTATATTTGTTGCTGTTCCGGCCGAAGTTTTAGAAAGGCATTTTTTAATTCTTCGTCAGGAACCGTAATAAATTCTGCTAATCCGCGTCTTAAGTTTGCGAGTTCTTCTGTAGATATTGTTTCAACTTTATCTTCAGCTAAAGAGTTGACGAGTTTTGAAAGAGAATTTCTTTTTTCTTTCAACTCTTTTATTTTATCTTCAACATCATTTTCGTCTGCTTCACGCAACACATCAATCTGGTCATCAAGAGATAGTTGGGCGTTTTCCAACTCACCTAAAAATTTTTCTTGGGTTTCCTCATCCATATTTTTAAACTTCTCAGCAATACCGTCTTTATCGGCTAAGAGCATTTCTGTGGTTTTTTCGTCAAACACAATGGCATTTTCTTCCGCTTTATCAAGTTTTTTATAAAGATTAAGATTTCCTTGCTCGTCAATATGAGTTCTATATTTTGCTTCCGGGTCAAAATCAATTTTTTTACCCTCAGCATCACGAAGATCTACTGTTTTAAAGCGATCCACAATACTGTATTTTAATAAATTATCTATTTGAGTATGAGTTGCTGGTGGAGGAGTCTTTTCATGTTTAGCTGACTTTTTTTCTTCTGTTTTTTGTTCGTTGTTCATATTTAATGATTATTTTTTAAGTTTTAATTTTGGATTTTCAAAATTTTCAAGACCCGTATCTTCCACCTCATATCCCGGAGAAACATGCTTAGGATCTATCCACAAATATTCTATCAAATCTTTTTTTATTTCAGCATATTTTTTATTGAGTTTATTCCAGCTCTCAATATCAATTTTACCCGTTTGTTTATTTTTTACAAGAAGCTCATAGTTTTTTGCTTCATCCAAAGCTCCCGAAGCTATCAGCAAGAGTTGTTTTCGCATGGCAGGTAGGATGCTTTGAATCGCTTCATCGCTATCCCCGAGGTATTTGTTTAGAATGATTTGTATTTTATGTCTCAGCTCTGTTTTTTCTTCAATAAGTTTTTGAAAGTCATCTTCAGACATCGGGGTTTCTGATACTATACTGAGCGTTGTGGCAAAATCTTCCAAAAAACTTTCTTCCTTTATTTTTCTTTCTTCCGCTGTTTCCGGAGAATTTTGGAGTCTCATACCGATATAACTGTCTTTTTCTTTTGCTTTTTCTTTTAAATCCAAATAGTCTATCATTTCTTCTTTTTGTTTTTCATAATCTTTTTCCAGGTTTTCAAGATTATTCAGTAATTCTTCTTTTTCTTTGTCAGAAAGAGTAGCTATATTTTTTCCTTGGCTTAATTCTAAAGCTTCTTTTCTGTGAGTTTCTGACAAAAGGTCTTCTATGATGTAGAGCAAGCGCATCTTGAGGTCTTCCTTCATTTTATGACTTTCCGGTTCCTGTATATCAAAAGCGCTTAATATTTTTTTTATTTTTAGCGATGTTTCCATTTCAGGCGATATAAGCTCTTTAAATTTTTTTTCATCAATATGTTTATCGGTACCTTCGGATAAAACATGGAACATATTATCAAAAAGCACGTCTTCATAAGGAGCGGATTCATTTTCAAGTTGTTTTGATATTGCTATGCTGAAGTTTTTTTTATGAGTTTCTGGTATAGAAAAAGCTGTTTCTTCATAAGCTTCCGGCACTCTTTGTTTTTTTTGAGGTTGAGTATTTTCCATATGAGTATTTATGAGGAATTAAGTTAACATTATTATAGCATATTTTAGGGGATTTGTCAAGTTTTCCATAGTTTAAATTTTACCATTTTTTTCTAAAATACGGCAAATTTTTTGCTTCTTGCACAAAGCGACGAGCTTTGATAAAATGGTTATATAATATGTTAACGCAGAAAAAGGGAGGGATATTCAAAAAGATAGGAATTTTATTCGCAAGCTCTATTTTGGTGCTATTTTTTGTTGTTATGTATATGGCGTTATCGCGTGCGACGGTTGTTATCGAGCCGAAAGAAGAAACGATAAGCGCAGATTTAATTGTAACCGTAAAGTCGGTTGACCTAAAAAAAGGAGAGATTTTGGGTAAAATGGCAACAACAACCTTATCCCGTGAAGCATCTTTTACGGTAAGCGGAAACGACCGTGAAATTCCAGCCAAGGCTGAGGGTGAAGTCATTATTTACAATAAATACAGCAAAGATCAACAGCTTATTGCAACCACAAGATTTTTATCTGAAAGCGGAGTTTTGTTTCGATTGGTAAGCGGAATATTGGTTCCGGCTGGAAAAAGCGTTACCGCGGTTATAAAGGCAGATAAGGAAGGAAAAGAAGGGGAGCTGGAACCAACCAGTTTTGCAATACCCGGATTAAGCAAAGATTTACAGAAATATATTTATGCAGAAAATGAAAAAGCAATGACAGGCGGAATGAAGAAGGTTGCGGTTTTAACACAACAAGATATTGATGAGGCAGTTGAGAACTTAAAATCAACTTTAATAATCGAAGGAAAAGAAAAATTAAAAGATAAGGTTGGTATAGACAGTACTTTTGTTGGAGTCGTTTATACAGGAAGCGCAAAAGATAGCAAGATAAGCGCAAAGCCGGGCGACTCTGTGGATAGTTTCAAAATCAATATGACGATGGAGGTTGTGGGTATTGCATATAATAAAGACCTGGAGGACCAGGCGGCAAAAACTTTGGCAGGAATAGTTTATTCCGACAGAAAGCTTATATCATCAAACTTGCTGAATTTGGAACCAAAAGTAGAAACGATTAATGTTGGTGCAGGGGTTGCAACCCTGAAAGTCGGGATAGAGGGAAAAACAATCATTAATTCTAATAGCCAAATTTTTGATAAAGAAAAGATGGCAGGAAAAACCGCAGAAGAAGTAAAAAACTACCTAAATCAGTATGCTGGAATAAATAGTATTGAGATAAAGTTTTTTCCTTTTTGGCTTAATAAAGTGCCAAAACTTCGAGATCATATAAAAGTTGTCGTTAAATAATGTTCAGCAATTATATTGCTTTACGACAAGTTAGTATGATAAAAACAGATATTGACACATTATAAAATATGACTAAAGAAAATATAGAAACAATTCGTCATAGTTCGGCGCATCTTTTGGCTGCAGCTGTGCAAAAATTATATCCAAAAACCCTTTTCGGAGTAGGTCCTACTGTTGATAATGGATTCTATTATGATATGGAAGTAAAAGATAGGGACGGAAAGGAAGCCGTGCTTAACGAGTCTGATTTGAAAAAAATAGAAAAACAAATGAAGAAAATGAAAGCTCAAGGACAAAAGTTTGTTCGTAAAGAAATGGGGATTCAGGCGGCAATTACAATGTTTAAAAAAATGGGGCAGATATACAAGGTTGAGCTTCTGAATGATTTAAAGAAAAAGGGGACAACACTGCTTCACGAAGACTCTGAAGGACAGGTGGGACTTGCAAAAAACGGAAAGGTGTCTATTTATCAACTTGGAGATTTCGTTGATTTGTGCCGAGGTCCGCATGTCGCCTCAACCAAAGAAATAAAAATTTTTAAACTGCAAAAACTCGCTGGCGCTTATTGGCGAGGAAATGAAAAAAATAAAATGTTGGCACGCGTCTACGGACTATCTTTTTTAACTGAAAAAGAGATGGAAGACTATTTGAAAATGTTGGTAGAAGCGGAACGTCGGGATCACAGAAAATTGGGAAAAGAATTAGAACTATTTTTGATTGACCCGATTGTTGGACTTGGGCTCCCAATGTGGTATCCAAAAGGCGCATTGATATGGAGAACAATAGAAGACTTTTGGTATGAAGAACATTTGAAAAACGGTTATAGTTTAACAAGAACTCCGCATATCGGTCATCGCGCGCTTTGGGAAACGTCCGGTCATTGGAATTTTTATAGCGATAGTATGTATCCGCCTATGGAAATTAATAAAAGCTTGGAAGATCTCAAAAAAGGCAGAAAAGGAGAGGGCAAATCAGAAGAATATTTAATAAAACCGATGAATTGCCCATTTCATGTAAGAATCTATAAATCAAAACCGTGGTCATATCGTGATTTACCATTACGTTGGGCTGAATGCGGAACGGTTTATCGTTATGAAAAATCCGGAGAAATATCAGGGCTTACTCGTGTAAGAGGATTTACACAAGATGATGCGCATATAATTTGTACTGAAGAACAAGTAGAGGCAGAACTTAAAAGAGTTATAAAATTTATAAAAAATATATTTAGCACTTTTGGATTTAAGGAATATAAGATATATTTATCTTTACGTGATTCTAAAAATAAGAAAAAATATGCCGGAAATGACAAGGGTTGGGATTTTACCGAAAAATTATTGGAGCGTGTAGCAAAAAATGAAAAACTTGATTATGTAAAAGAAGAGGGTGAGGCTGCTTTTTATGGTCCAAAGCTTGATTTCAAGATAAAAGATGTTTTGGGAAGAGAATGGCAATGTTCAACCCTGCAGTTTGATTTTAATTTGCCAGAACGTTTCGATATGACGTTTACAAATGACAAAGGCAAGGATGAACGGCCATATATGCTTCATCGTGCTTTATTCGGATCTTTTGAGCGTTTTATCGGGCTTTTAATTGAGCATTATGCCGGAGCCTTTCCATTATGGATCAGCCCTGTTCAGGTGCAGATTGTGCCAGTAGGCGGCACACACAAAAAACCATGTCGGGAATTGGCAGAAAAGTTTAGAGAAGCGGGTATTCGTGTATTTGTTGATGAGTCGGATGAAACGGTTGGCTACAAAATAAGAAAAGCAGAAAAAGAAAAGATTCCATACATGATTGTTATAGGAGATAAAGAAAAAGATTTGAAAAAGGTTTCGGTGCGTGAAAGAGGAAAGAAAGATACGATAGAACTAAAAACAGATGAGTTTATAAAAAATATTTCAAAGGATATAAATAACAAGAAATAAAAAATACCCCGATTAATCGGGGTATTTTTTATTTCTTGTTATTTTTTTATTGAGAATCCGCCAAGATATATTCTTGTTGTATCTTTTGGGAAAAGTCTGTCTACTACCTCGGCATATTTCTTGTTATGTTTTTTAAGATGTGTTTTATAGGCCGTATCTGTCGTTTTATATTGTTTTAAAAGCACATCAAATTCTTCAGTATCTGCCGGGTCCAGCTTTCTTCTAATATTAAACTTTTTAAACAATCCACCTTTTATTACATCAAATCCATATTTGGAAAGTAAGGTGTTTTCAATCCTTTGAAGACGTTGATCCATAATTGCTAAGTTCTGCGAAGACGATTCATAGTCTTCATAAGAAACACCATCTCTTTCCATATTTTTTTTAAGTGAGTTATCAATAATTCTTCCTTGAACCTCAATAACTTCTTTTTTTTCATCCACATCCAGCTTATTTAAATCTGCCAGCATTTTTTGAGGATTGGTTTCTTTATTTGGTCTTACCCAGAGTTTTTCTAATTTTGCCAAAATATTATCTTTCTGCGAAGGAACTTCGCCCGGGCTAAACCATTCATATTCGTCGTCTATATCTGTTTCGCTAAAATCAAAATTACTATCAATTGATTCAGCCGATTTTTTTAAAGGTTGTTTCTCGGGTTTTTTTAGAGAGGCTTGCAATATTTCTGTTCGTTTTTTTGATAGATTATCTTTCCTTGTTTTTTCGTCTTCAATATCTTCGGAACCTATTATCATATCATCGGTTACTTCAAGCTTTTCTTCCGGTTCGCTTAAGGCTTCTCGCAAGATATCTATTCTTTTTTTAGCGAGAGATTCTTTTTTGCTTTCTTTTAGGACTTCTTCCAAAAGTCTATCTTTTATTTCTTCAATCCGATTTTTTTTGGGTCTTTTGCTTTCGGCTTCTTTGGTTAATTCTCGAGCAAGTTCGAGAAGAGGACTACCTTCTAATTTTTTTCTAAATTCTCCTTGTATTGGGCTGAAATTTTTAGACATAGTATAAGAGTTAATATTATTAATTATATTATACCTTATTCTTGATATTTCGCATAATTTGTTATAATATAAGCGAATATGCCGAAGGATACAAAATATTATATTGCTACTTATGGATGCCAGATGAATAAATCAGACAGCGAGAGAATTGAGGCACTATTGGAATCGAGTGGTTTTAAACGCGCTTCTAAAGCAGAAGATGCTGATTTAATTTTGCTCAATACTTGTTCTGTTCGGCAAACGGCAGAAGACCGGATATACGGAGCTCTTTATAACTTTTCTAAATTAAAGAGGAAGAAACCCCATTTATTACTTGGTGTGACGGGCTGTATGGCAGGAAGAGATAAGAATGGCATAATTCGTAAAAAATTATTTTCCGCTCTTCAGAATGGAGGAATAAAAGGAGGTCCAATAGATTTATTTTTTGAAATTAATGATTTAGCTAAGTTGCCGGAAATGATAAGTAAAAAATGGAAAAATAAAGTTAAAAATACCCAAAAGCCTTATAGTTCAAATTATTTGAGTATTGCGCCTAAGCCGGCTGAGTGGTGGAGAGGAAGTGTTGTGATTCAGACGGGATGCTCTAAATATTGTACATATTGTGTTGTTCCGTATGCGCGTGGAACAGAGAAGAACAGGTCGGTTAACGCGATTTTGAAAGAAGCTCGCGCATTGGTTAAAAAAGGAGCAAAAGAGATAATTTTGCTTGGGCAAGCGGTAAACAGTCATCCAAAATTTGCAGAAATATTAAAAGAAATAAATCAGCTGGAAGGTGTAAACCGCATTAGTTTTGCATCTGCTCACCCGATGCATATGACGCCGGAAATTATAAAGGCATTGGCATTGCCAAAAATGGTAAATTATTTACATTTGCCTCTTCAGTCGGGGAATAATGATATCTTGCGTCGGATGAATCGTAATTATACTTGCGAGAAATATATAAAAATTATTGAGCGCGTTCGCAAGGCGCGTCCGAATATTGCTCTTGCGACAGATATTATTGTTGGTTTTTCAGGGGAAACGCGCAAGCAGTTTCAAGATACGGTTAGTTTATATAAAAAGTGTGACTTTGATTTGAGTTATAATGCGATGTATTCTCCACGTACAGGCACATCTGCATATCGTGCGCTTCGTGATGATGTTTCTCGGGAAGAAAAACGTCGGAGGTGGCGGATTTTGCAGGAATTGATGGAAAAAAATATATTACGGAAAAATAAAAAATACTTTGGGAAAATTGTTGAAGTATTAGTTGATGGGTGTAGAGCAGGGAAGTGTTACGGTCTATCGCGAGAATATAAACGAGTAGTTTTTAAGGGCGACAAATTTTTAATCGGTAAGATTTTGAACGTAAAAATAAATAAAACAAAAGAATGGGAGCTGGAAGGGGAATTATAGAAAGTAAAGATTACAAAGCAAAAATCCGCAAAGAGCGGATTTTTTGGTAGCTTAATGTTTGCGAGCTTTATTTAATAGTTCCGCCAAGCTCAATGAGTAAATCCGAGAGGCCTGTTAATTTTTTAAGTTTAGTGGGAGGAAATACTTCCTCAGAAAATAATTCTGCCTTTTCAAGCGTTTCAGCCAAATTACGCCCGCCACTTGCCGTTATTGCAACGTAGCTTACTCGCGCATCGCGTGGAGCAACTTCTCTTTTTATTAGGCCAATTTTTTCCATTGGAGCTAATATTCTCGTTACTCCCGAAGCGGTAAGACCCATTTTTTCAGCTAAATCAGTTCTGCGTATTTTTTTATCGTGAGATAGATTGGTGTGGAATAAAATCACGAATTCGTTAAATCCAAGTCCATCTAAACCGCCATTAAAGCGACGGCTATTTTCTGTAAGGATTTTTGAGAGATTAATGAATATTTTTAGTGAGGGGTTTATTGATTCCATAATGTTGAAATATAGTTAATAATTACTTTATATATCAAGTATATATCAACTAGATAAATATGTCAAATAGGAGTATCTTTTAGTAGGTCTTGAATATCTTTATTGTTTTTTATGATTATATAGTTTTTTGCGTATTTTTTTAAGTATTCCTGATATTTTTTTAAAGATAAAAAGTTATTTGGTTTGTGAAAATAGTTATAAATCCGTTTCAAAAGTATAAAATCGCTTCCTACGGTTTTTTCTTTTGTAGAAAGTAATTTTTTTAAATATCTGAATATAATTCTTTTATAAGGCGTAAATTCTGAGATTTGTAGAAATATTACTAAGTCAGCATTCTTCCAAAAAGGCAAGGCCGGTTCGCGCAATGCGCCTTCAACTATCCAGGAATCTTTACCTAATATTTCTTTAATTATTTCTACTTGTTTATTCTCGGTGCGTTCTATATCAAATTTTTTTTCAAATTTGATATCGTCAAAATCGTATTTTTCTATATTTAAAATATCTGACAATTTTTTTGCCAGAGTTGATTTTCCTGATGCCGGCATGCCGACTATAAATATTTTGTTCCCTTTTAACGACATGTTATTTTTTATTCATATCAACGGTATAATCAGAGTTGTTTATTATTTCTATTTTATTATCAGTAACCAATACTGTATTATTCTTGTCTATTATTTTTTGTAAAACAGTAACCAAAACGGGTAAATCAGAGAGATGAAGTCCTTTTGTCGGCGTATCTAAAATATAAACGCATCTGTCGCCTAATTTTTTGGAAAGAACTTTTGCCAACCGGACTCTTTGCGCTTCGCCTCCGCTTAAAGAATCTGATTTTTGCCGTAATGTTAGATACCCCAGCCCCACTTCTTGTAAAAACCTTAGCTTTCTTTTTATTAATTTTGAATCTGAAAATATTTTGATTGCTTCATCAATCGTCATATTTAAGATGTCATCAATATTTGCCCCTTTATATTTTACCGAAAGTATTTTTGGTGAAAAATTTTCTTCATCCTCAATTATTTTTTTGTTTACTATAAAATCCGATGATTTTAGTTTTGCTTTTTTTGAGGCAGGGAGGTCAGCATAAATATTTCTGATACTATTCCAAATATTGAGATATGTAACCGGCCGGCTCGTAGGATGGTCGGCGATAGAAGTTTGCTCTACTGAATACGTTCTTCTGACGTATTGTTTCCCGATGATATTACTGACTCCGTTTTGTTCTCTAATTTTCCAAGCGTTTCGGCCTTTAAACAGTGCAGAATAGACGACATTTAGGGTTGTTGATTTACCTGATCCGGTATTACCGTAAATACACGTCAGAGAAGAAAGAGGGAAGCTGAAAGTATAGTTTTTTAAATTATTTTTATTAATATTTTGCAAAATAACGTTTTTTTTCTGCATTGTTTTTGCTTTTTTACTCAGATTTCTTTTATAATGGACAATCTCTGCTTTATTAGAAAACACATAATCGGCAGTAATGCTTTTGGATTTTTTAAATTGATTCAAATCTCCTTGAAAGATTATTTTTCCTCCGTATTTTCCGGATTTTGGACCAAACTCAATTATATAATCTGCGCCTGCGATTATTTCTTTTGAATGTTCTATGGTGATAACCGATTTACCTTCTTTTATCAATTTTTTGAGCTTGTTTAACACGTTAGTGCTTTCTTCTATCGTTAGTCCTGCGCAAGGCTCATCAACAATTAATAATTCATTTTTTTTCAGGTTGGATATGGCTTTATCCAATCTTTGAAGGTTGTATTCCCCGAGGCTTAATTTTATATTTTTGGGAATGATTACTTTTTGTCCTACTGCGTATGTTTTTGGAGTTGTTGAAATGCTACACCCAACTTTTTCACCTTGAGAAAATTTATATAAAATATCATAGATAAGAGAAGTTTTTCCGCTTCCACTGGGACCTGTCACCACCACCAATTTATGCAGTGGAATTGCTATAGAAATATTTTTTAGATTATGGATGTTGGCTTTTTTTATTATTATTGAGTTCATTTTAGATAAATAAATTGTTAGTGTAGTCTTTTGCTTTACACACCTTTAATTATAGTTTATTCTAAAAATATACTATTTTCAAGTTTATTATGAAAAATAAATTACAAAAATTAATTGTTGTGCTTGGGCCAACTGCGAGCGGTAAGACAGAACTCGCTATAAAACTAGCAAAGAAATTTAATGGCGAGATTGTTAATGCTGATTCGCGGGCGATTTATCGCGATATGAAAGTGGGTACCGATAGACCAGAAAAAAATGAAGGTGGCGTGCGTCATCATCTTGTTGGTTTTCTCCTGCCGGACAAGGATTTTAATTTAGCAGAATATAAACAACTAGCCGTGGGTAAGATAAATGATATTTTGCGTCGGGGAAAACAGCCTTTTTTGGTAGGCGGAACATGGCTTTATATTTCTGCAATTACGGATAATTTAGAAATCCCAAATGTAAAACCAAATAAATCCTGGCGCAAGGCACAGGAGAAATTTCAATCGGAAACGCTTTACAAAAAATTGCAAAGATTGGATTTATCGGCAGCAGAACGAATTCATCAAAATGATAAGCGCAGAATTATTCGCGCTCTTGAAGTAATTCATTTCAGTGGACAGCCAATATCAAAACAACAGAAAAAGGGCAAACCGATTTTTAATGTTTTGAAAATTGGAATAAAAAGAGATTTGGACGAGGTGGAGAAGAGAGTAAAGAAAAGAATAAAGATAAAAATGGGGGATGCATTAATTCGTGAGATCCGCCGTCTTTTAAAAAAATATAGCTCAAACTTGCCGGCGATGTCCAGCTTGGGTTATCCGGAAATGATAAAATATATAAAAGGCGAGCTTTCCAAAGAAGATGCGTTTTTTCTTCTGGCAAAGAACACGCGAAGGTTTGCAAGGTATCAGATAAATACTTTTCGTCAGGATAAAAATATTAAATGGGTGAAGAACTTGCAAGATGCAAGCAATAAAATAAAGGGTTTTCTAAAAAAATAAAAAATCACGCCAAAAGGCGCAATAATTAAATGCTAATTGCTAAATGCTATTTTTCAAGTTTTTCAATAAGCATTTCTTTTGCTGTTTCAGGGTTTGCTTTTCCTTTTGATTCCTTCATTACCTGACCGATTAAAAACATAATTGCCGTTTGCTTTCCGGCTTTATAGTCGCTTACTGCTACCTGATGTTCATTGATTACCTTTTCTATTATTTTATCCATTTCATCTTTATCTTCTTTCATTGCGCCCAAGTCATGCTCATCTAAAAGCTGGGACGGATCTCCTCCGGCTCCTATCATTAATTCTAAAAGTTTTAAGGCATTGGGACCGGAAATTTTATTTTCGTAAACCAAAGTTATAAACTCGGCAAAATTTTCCGGAGTTATTTTTAAAATTCGTATATCTATTGCATTTTGTGCCATAATTCCGCCAAGCTTGTTGATAAACCATCCGGAATAAAGTTTTGCCATCTTTTCTCCATAGTTATCCCAAATTTCGGTTTCTGTTCCTTCTATTTCAGGTAAAGACAAAAGCCACGAAACGAGTTCTGATAAAGCGCGCTCGGTATATTCCGCTTTATATGGGTCATCAGTCAAAATTTCTGCATCAGCCATAGAAAAACCATATTGATCCATAAATCGATATTTGCGCGCGCGAGGAAGCTCGGGAAGCATTTCTTTTTGTTTGTCGCGTATTTCTACAAGTTCCATCGGTGGAAGGTCTGGTTCTGGAAAATATCTATAGTCGCTGGAACCTTCTTTTGTTCTTTGTTCTGTTGTAACACCTTTTGTATCATCCCATCCGCGAGTTGCCTGCACGGTGTTTGGTGAGCCGGTTTCTTCCCAATGTTTTGTCTGTCGCGCAATTTCATATTCTAAGGCGCGTTCAACCGCGCGAAAAGAGTTTATATTTTTTATTTCTGTTTTTGGATTTAATTGTATGGCCCAGTTTTCATCCGGCGCAGCTCCTTCCACATATTCGCGCATAGAAATATTTGCATCACAGCGGAGCTGTCCTTTTTCCATATCAGCGTCAGATACACCGAGATAACGCATAATTTTTCGCAGTTCTTGTAAGAATATTTTTGCTTCTTGTGGTGATTTTATATCAGGTTCGCTAACGATTTCCGCAAGAGGAGTTCCCCCACGGTTATAATCAACAAGAGTTGCGGTTTTGTCATCGCTGTGGGTATTTTTTGCCGCATCTTCTTCCATATGCAGGCGAGTGATGCCAACGCGCGCTGTTCTTATACCTTCTTTTGTTGGCACATCTATCTCTAAGAATCCTTTTTCTCCAACCGGCAAATCAAACTGTGATATTTGATATCCTTTTGGTAGGTCGGGATAAAAATAATGTTTACGGTCAAATTTTGAATGTTCATTTATTTTGCAATTTAGAGCAAGGGAGGCGAGAACTCCCATTTTTATTGCTTCTTTATTTATAACTGGCAAAACGCCCGGCTGACCTGTGCAAACAGGACAGATGGTTGCATTTGGCGCCTCAAACTCTCCACGGTTTGAACATCCGCAGAACATTTTTGATTTTGTTTTTAGCTGGACATGTATTTCCAAGCCAATGACCGGTTCTAATTTCATAAGTTGAATTTTAAGTTATAGTATAATTTTATGGGTTTTGGGAGGATTTGTCAAAAAGTCTCGCGTGAGCGAGACTTTTATTCGTAATTCGTAATTGAAAATTGATAATTATTTTCTAACTTCCCTAAATACAATCGTTCCGACAATGGCATAAAGTGGAGCAAAAAAAGCCACAATTAAATCTGAAACAAACAAGATAACCAGATTTAGCCCAAGCCCCGTTTCGCTTAGGTTTATTACTGATTGTCCAATAATAAGTCCGATAAGATTGAAAATTCCTACTAAGGCAAGATAGGCGATAATTCCCCAAAAAATATTTGGCACAACTAGCCGGCCAAATACAGGCCAAAATTTTCCACGTGAGAGTTCTCGGCTTTCTTTTAAAAGTTCCAACCCTTTTTTCTTTTGCAGTATCGCAAGATACATTGCAAAAGCATACCAGACAGTGAAAATTATACCCGGAATAATAAATAATATAAATCCGCCGACTGTAATAAATCCCGCTAAAACACTGATAAGAATCGCAGGCCAATATACTGTAAAAATATCTTTTAGTTTGATATCCGGTTTTTTGTTGCTTAAAAATTTATCCGTATAATATATAATCGCGATAAGCACGACAAAATTTGCAAGATACGCCAAGAAAGAGATAGCGCTGGAAATTAAAAACTCTACGTTACTAGGCAGAGTTAAGAGTTGGTCAATAAGAACCGCACTCAAACTTGTTAAAGCGGAAAGAATAAAAATAGCTCCCAAAAATGGGATGTATTGTTTAAATTTTGAAGTATATGTCTCCCAGGAAAGACGTATAATTTCAGCAATTTTTAACATAAGACACAGTATTAATTTTAATACTATATATTATATCATTTCCGAAACAATTGCCCAAATTTTTTCGTGGATAAGGTCTATAGAAAGAAGTTCGCCGTTTTCTTCGCATTTTATCCGTACCCAGTTATTCATTTCCGAAACAAGACGAAGAGACTGTTCGTGCGAATCGGTTTGATGTTCTACACTGGATTCCACGCCGTCTTTTTTCGCGCCACCGGTATAATTGCGCGAGGCTTTTTTTTCAATAAGAATTTGCGATGTTTTTGGTTGAACGTCAAGGTATAAAATGAGGTCAGGGCGGGGGATTCCAAATACTCCATGTTCAATTTTATCTAGCCAATTCAAAAATGTTTTACGTTTTTCTTCATCTTTTATTTTTCCGCCTTGATGAATCTGGTTTCCACTCACATATCTGTCTAAAAGGATAATTTTTTCTTCCGCCAGCCACTGGCGTATTTTTTCGCTTGATTCATATCTGTCGGCAGCATAAAGGACAGATGCAAGATATGGGTTAAACTTTGTTGGGTCGCCAAAATCTCCGCGTAAAAAACAACCAATAATATTTCCAAAATGATTATTGTAATATTGCGGGAAATCCAATGTCTCTACTTTACGTCCTTCGTCAACAAACCGCTCTATAAGTTTTTTTGTTTGTGTCGCTTTGCCAGAACCATCAGTCCCGTCAATAACTATTAGTTTACCCAAAGGCATAGAAATTTTTAATTTATTTATTTCCAACGGTAGAAAATGTTGTATCATCCATATCCACGGCAATATATTTTGCCAATAACGGATGAACGCTTTCCACTTCACGCCAGCATTCTTGTGCGATACGGCGATAAGATATATGTCCTTTTTTACCGGAGCGTAAAGGTATAAAATGATGAAGCTCGCGCAAATTCCAAGTAATTAGAGTGCGTTTTTTATATGCCAGTGGCACGATATATTGCGCTTCTTCTGGAAATTCTTTTATTAGTTTTTGATAAGCTTCTTCTGCTACGGCCATAGCATTTTTAAATCCCGTTTCATAACCAGCTTCTATTATTTCATCCGGTATGGAATATCCATGCACAGTTGTAACGGCTTGGTTGGTCTGGGTTGCCATTCTATGGCGCTGGATGTCACGAAAAGCCCCGTAGTCCATTAGAATATCAAAAGTGTAATAAATATGCTCAAGCTCGCGCAAAGGCCTGTCATACGGCTTTTTATACTTTAAAGCCTCATTTATAATTGCTTCTTTTATTGCCATCGGCATGCGTTCTATATTATCTTTTATCTGTGAATAGGGGAGAGTGCTAGTTTTATAAAGAAGCGAAGCAATCAATTTATTATCCGCCGATTTGTCATAATTAACAAGTTTTACGGCAATATTGGAATTTGCCGGCTGAATACCAAAAATCCATTCATTTAATTTGCGGAGTTCTTGGTCTGTTTTTTGCAGATATTCATTTGGCTCTGCATATTTTATCAGGGTAGGAGTTATTTTTTGTCCAACATTTTTTATTTCGCGTCCGATTTCTTGCATTTCTTCCAAAGGATGCGAGAGTAGTTTGGCAATTGCCCATTCCAAAGCTCTTGCGTTCATAGTAAGTCCGAGATTTGTTTGGGTTGCTGTTGGTAAAAGATAGCGGATATTATCACAGGCACGCGCTTTACTTACTGATTCATAAAGCTTTTCGCCCATATTTTCCGGTTTTGGATATTTTTTCTTTACAAAATTCATCATTGGTTCTGTCAGGGCTTCATAAACTTGAAAAAGGTAATCGCCTGTTCGTTCGTATGTCTCC
Source organism: Parcubacteria group bacterium CG10_big_fil_rev_8_21_14_0_10_36_14 (assembly GCA_002772895.1). Taxonomy (NCBI): domain Bacteria; species Parcubacteria group bacterium CG10_big_fil_rev_8_21_14_0_10_36_14. Next base: position 20,039 of record PFCS01000064.1, read on the forward strand.
GCAAAAGGAGAATTTATAATTCGTTCCGGCTTGTAATATGTGTTTTTATCAAAAATTTGATAACGGGTTGATTTTTCAGTATAAGATGCAAGGCGGTTATCTTCCAGTACTTTTGTTGCCAAAATTGATAGGTTTTCTACCGCAATAGAAAGAACGGCGTGTTCTGCAACAGATGAGTGGCCATAGCCTACGACCCATTTTTCATGAAATTCGCTTGATTTTTCTTCGGTCAGTTCTTTTGCTATTTCATCAAAAGGTTCTGGGGAGCGTGAACATTTTGCAAAACAAACCGCTTTTATCTCCGGTGTTAATCCCTCCAATGTATATATACGAAGCTTATTTGACATAAAGGTGTTAGAGTTATAAATTATAGTAGGAGTTCTTTTTATCAGTTTATAACAAAGCGGTGGAGCGCGCAAGGAGGGTCAAAATGCTTGAAAATGAGGCGAGAAAAGATTTTTTGAAATGCATCGAAGAGTTTCCGGAAAATGAAGACGGCTTTGAGCTTGGACTGCATTATAGTTTTTTCCAAAAATTAGTGAAGATATTAAAAACAGAATACAGATGGAAAAAATACGCTATGAAAAACCGTAGCGTTCAGGGCGGTGGCGAAGGTCAGGAAATGCCGGAAACTTTATTGGATCATATGTTACATAAGTTTATGGTTGCTTCTGAGATGGTAGCAATTGAAAAGGGGTATGGTGGACATAAGAGTTTAGAAATCAGGCGTCGCCAGCTTTATTTGTCTTTTTTTATGTATAGCTTGGCTATGGCGGCTCATGGTGAAATATCCTTAATGGATAAAAATGCGTATGACTTGGCACAGGAAGATAATACTTTCATGAATTTTCTTAGAAAATATCCGGAAGTAGCGCATGGACCGTTTAGAAGAGCATACGAGCTTTCACAGGAAAGAGATAGGGCGATTTTGGCCGGCAAAAACTTGGATAGTATTTCTGTAACCGGAAGATTTTTGTGGGCGATTGTTGTAGCAACGTTTTTGGACAAATCGCTTTATGAAGTAAGGCGTGGTCAGCTTGCCTTTGCAAATACTTTTCATAACGTTTGGGAAGATATTGAGCCTTTAATGAGAGAGTTTTATTCTTTTAGAATTAAGGTTTCGCCGATTTTATCGGAAATCAAGGGATATATGGATAGCTATCCGCGTTGGGCTGAATAATCCTCATTTTTATGGGGATTTTTTAACTGTGGATAACTTTTGGGTTTACACTAATAAAAAAGAGGACTAAACTTGAAAGTAAGTTCTTTTTTTAAGGAGGGAAAAATGGACGAAGCAGACAGCTATCAAGATAAAACATATAGTCCACTTACGCATGACAAACAAAAGATTAGAGACGATTTGGTAATGTTTTGTCGAGAAGAGGGTATTGAAGTGCGTGATGGCTTTATGAAGATTCGCCTTGTTTTGTGTGAAGATTATTTAACAAGAATTTATAAAAATCTTCCGACCAGAACCATAAAAACACTTTTGGATATAATGATTCTGCAAGGTATTGTGGGAATAAGAAGAGGCGAGAATACTAATAGATGGTATATTTTAATTCCAGAGCATGCCAGCTTTGCGATAAAGGAGGGTGAAGATGAAACCAAATAGAAAGTTGTTTAGAGATTATTTATTTGCCTTGAGAGATGCTGGAAGGAAAATAGACTTAATGGAATTTACTGCATTTTGCCGATCGTTTACTAATTCATTGGCAGAAGAAAAAAGATACGAATTATTGGCGGGCATTAGCAGGAAATATAATTTTTCAGAATCAGGTGAGGTTTTGCCGGAAGCAGTTTTGACTCACACTGCATTTGATACGCCTTTTTTGGGGAATATGATGTTAGCGATTGAAAAGTACAAAGAAACTGCAGAATATAATTTTTTAGATAGCTCTTTATTGCAACTTGCATTTTTTGTTCATGATTTTGCCGAAGGTATTAGTTTGAAGGGTGATGTTGATTTTATAAATAAAGATAGCGCGGTTGAAAGAGAAGAAGAAGAAGCTTTGGAGTTATTGTTTTCAGTGCTTCATCCTGCTCTGGCGAATGAAATTAGAAAAGCGACTCTTATGGTTGAAACGGTTCCGCCAATTTGGCGAAGAGGGGAGACGCCGGAAAAAGTAGGTCTAACCGCACAGTTTTTTAATGCGGTAGAAAATGCTGGATATGTTTCCCGCGCGCTTTATGAAGTGCGGGCAGGAAATTTGCCTTTTGTGAATGTTTTTTATGATCAATGGGAAAAAGTTGAATATTATATTAAAAAGTTTGAATCGTTTAGATCTCTTATTGAACCGCATTTGGAATTTATGGAGGACTTCAGAGAAAAATATAAAGATGCGCCGTGGCGTCATCAAAAATAATCCTGACAATTAGTCAGGATTATATAATACAAAATATTTTATTATAACAATGGTTTTTGGAGAGAGGATAACTTTGTGAGGATTGATATTTTAAATTGGGAGATATTTTCATTGTCCCAAAAAAACCAGTTTTCTGCGGATTTTGGCAAAAATCTGTCTGAAGAAAAATTTTTATGCAAGTAATGTTCTTTCAACGGCCAGGTCAGATCTGCTGATGCAAGTCGGAGCATATCGGGTACAATTTCCAATTCTTTTTGTGTTAGAGGGTTAATGTCATGGTATATACTTAAAAATACTTCTGCCCTTTCAAAATTTAATGGGGTATGAAAATTCCATGTCCAATCTGTTTTGCAGGCAAAAACCATTGCGCAGATAACTTCCCATATTCTTGGTTGGTGCTTTGCCAACTCCCAATCAACAACTGCGGAAACTTCTCCCTTTTCGTTAAATAGCATATTAGCAGCATGAAAATCGCCATGAATAAGAAGAGAGGGCAGTTCATCTGTATCAATTTTTGGCGCTAGATGCAGTTCGTTGATTTTATGGGTTAATATACTATTTATTTCTCTATCAAAATCATCAAAAAATGATTTTTTTGACAAGTGTCTAATTACGTCCGAATAAAGATGGTCTAGCGCTCCTCGGCTCCAAATAGGCACTATTGGTTCCAGGTCTAAAGGAATATTTTTTGCCAAATAATGATAGCGCGCCAAAGTTTTTGCAATATTTATTAGTTCTTCGTCAGTTACGCTGTTTGTCGCTACTCTTGTATGGCCGGCAATATAATCAAAAAAGGTAAAGCGCTTGTTGTCTATTTCCGTTAGCGCATTGTCTTCATTATTTTTTATGAGTCCGGGAATAGGAAACTTTTGATCTTTCAAATATGCTAGCAACTGATGTTCGCGCGAAATACGCTCATTAGTTTCGCGTAGATATTTTTTCAAAAAGAATTTTCCTTTGCTCGTTTCTATAATATAGTTATCATTCGTAAAACCACCTTCTGCCCGGCTTAGGTTGGAGAATGTTCCCAATTCGTATTGGGATAAAAGAGAAGGGATGTCTTGTATCATTTGTCGCATTTTTTCTTGCATATTTTTTACCCGCCCCTTTTGTAAAGGGAGGTTGGGAGGGATTTTATTTCATCTAAAATATATTCTATCACACCTTCAATATTTTTTAGGAGTTCTCGGTCATTGAATCTAAAAATCTTAAACCCCAAGCTTGATAGATATTTATCTCTTATTTTATTTTTTACTAAATATTTTTTTCAAAATGTTGTCCGCCATCTATCTCAATTATTATTTTTTTAGCAGGACAATAAAAATCAACTATATAATTGCTAATTGGTTTTTGTCTGTAGAATTGCAAATTTTTAATTTGTTTTTTTCTGATATGTTCCCAAAAAATTCTTTCCGTGTCTATCATTTCCTTTCTTAATTTGCGCGAATATTTTTTAAGATATGATTGATATTTTGGCAACATATCTAAAATTCCCCTTAATCCCCCTTTACGAAAGGGAGGAGACTATTTATAAATTCGTCAACTTTTTCTTTTAATTGTTCTATGTTTCCGTCATTTATTATTGTATAATCGGCCATTTTAATCAGTGGAGCAAGGTTTTGTTTTCCTTCACCACCTTCCATTTCTCGTTCTTCTTGCAATCTAAATTTTTCAAAAGATATTTCATCGCCTTCGCGTTGTCTATTTTTTATTCGTTCATAGCGAAGTTCAATCGGCGCATCTACTGCGACAAAAATAAAATTATCTTGGTTTTTAAGATATTCAGCTTCTTTTGGGTTTCTGATGCTGGTTATTATATATTTTTTTCTATTTTCAATGTTTATTTTTTTTATTATGCGTTTTGCCAAAACATCATAACCTTCTGTGGCGCGTAACTTATTTGCAAGAGAGGTAAGTGTGTCGCGATCTTTTGGCAGGCCTTGATTATCGCACTCTTCTCTTATAGCGTCTGATAAAGAAAAATGAATAAATCCTTTTTGTTCAAGGTATTCTGCAACCGTATCTTTTCCTGCGCCAAGTGTGCCCGTAACTCCTATAATCATATTAGTATATTTGTCTGAAAGTATTAATCGGGGGATATTCTTGCTGAAGTTCTGCATTTTCTTCTAGTATAACTTCTTTTTCATTTACTTTCTTTACATTGTTTTCAAATAAGTTTTTTATATTTTCGTTCCATTCTTGATTGGGTACGTAAAAGACAACTTCTAATCCAGCTTGTTTTAAGTAATCCATTGCTTGCGAGTTGCGATAAATTGTTTCAATAACAATTCTTTTAATTCCGGCAGCAACGATATATTTGCAACAATGAATACAGGGTGAATAAAGAGCATAGAGAGTGGCACCTTCGGTAGTCTGTCCGGCAGTTACGGCGGCTTGTAAAATCGTGTTATGCTCGGCGTGGATTGTACGGACGCAGTGTCCTTCTTCCATAAGATGCCCTGCTTCGCTGTCACAATGCGGAAGCCCGGGCGGAGAACCATTGTAGCCTGTGGATATTATTCTTTTATTTTTAACTAAAACCGCGCCAGCGCGAAGTCTGTCGCAAGTGCTTCTGGTGGCGATAATGCGCGCAATCGCCATGAAGTAATCGTCCCATGACGGACGGATAAAATTTTCAGCCATATATTTTTTTATTTATTGCTATCTATATTCTAAAACATAGAGGCAAGGGAGTCAAAGTTTTATAATATAAAATTCAAAAAATCCCGCAGAAGCGGGATTTTTTGGTTGGTTATGAAATTTGAAGTTTATATTTCCAATTTTATTCCAGGGCCCATACTTGTGGATAAAACCAAGCCCTTAATAAATATTCCTTTTGAAGATGCTGGTTTTGATTTTTTCAAAACAGCAATAAATGTTTCAATATTTTCTTTTAATGCGTTGTCGTCAAATGATAATTTTCCAAGAGCAACGTGCAGATTGGCGGTGTCATCATTTTTAAAAACAATCTTTCCTTTTTTTAATTGCTCTACAGCTTCTTTTATCTTTGTTGTAATCGTATCATTTTTAGGAGAAGGCATCATACCCTTAGGCCCCAAGACTTTTGCTAAAGGAGCCATTTTTGGCATTATATCAGGTGTTGCAACCGCTACGTCAAAATCAACTTTTCCCGATTGTTTTATTTGATTGATGAGTTCTTCGCCTCCGACAATGTCGGCACCGCTTGCTTTTGCATCTTTTTCATTTTTTTCGCTTGTAAAAACTGCGATGCGAAGAGTTTTTCCTGTTCCATGAGGGAGAACAACTGTTCCGCGAACTTGCTCCTCGCCTTTTTTTGGATCAATTCCAAGGCGGGCGTGAAGTTCTACAGAAGGGTCAAATTTTACTTTTGAGGTTTCTCTTGCAAATTTTACTGCTTTTTCAACGGAGTATGTTTTGCTTTTATCAAACCCTGTATTTTCTTCCTGTTTTTTGACGTTTTTTTCTTCATTTGGTTTTTCTGTCTTTACTGATACGTTTTTATCTTTTTGCTTTTTTATTTTTTTTGCCATATTTTTTTCGTGGTACAAATGCTATTGATAAGTTTATTTTATCTCCAGCTCCCACAAATTTAATTATTATTTTACTTCAATTCCCATTTGTCTTGCCGTTCCTTCTATGATTTTCGTTGCCGCTTCAATATTATTGGCATTTAAATCAGGCATTTTTTTCTCAGCAATTTCTTTTATTTGCGCTTTTGTGACACTCCCAACTTTTTCTGTCAGCGGTTTTCCAGAGCCTTTTTTAACTCCGGCGGCTTTTTTCAAAAGTTCTGATGCAGGAGGAGTCTTTAATTTGAAGGTATAACTTCTGTCTTCATAGACATAAATTTCTACAGGAATTATTTCTCCGCGCATATCTTTTGTCGCGTCATTGTATTTTGCGCAAAACTCTGAAATATTAAGTCCGTGCTGACCCAATGCAGGACCAACCGGAGGTGCCGGATTTGCTGCACCGGCAGGGATTTGCAATTTTATAACTGTTTTTATTTTTTTTGCCATACTATTTATTTTATTATTAATGCCATAGAAGCTGTCAAAGACAATGGCACTAAAAAAATTATTTAGAGTTTCTTCACCTGAAGGAAGTCTAATTCTACGGGTGTTTCGCGTCCGAACACATTTACAAGTACTTTGACCTTTCCGCGTTCGTTATCAACATTATCAATTTTTCCTTCAGAATTTTTAAATGGGCCATCCGTGATTCGTACTGGATCGCCGATTTCGACATCCATTTTATATTGTGGTTCATCTACGCCCATTCTTTTCTGCAGAGCTTTTATTTCCTCTTCAGAAAGCGGTGTAGGGATTGTTCCTGTGCCGATAAATCCCGTTACATTTGGAGTGTTTCTTACCATATACCAGCTATCGTCAGTCACCATCATATCAATCAAGACATAGCCGGGAAATATTTTTTCTGTTACCACTTTTCTTTTTCCATTTCTAATTTTTATCTTTTTTTCGGTTGGAATTAGTACATCAAAAATCTTATCATGCATATCGTATGAATCGATGCGTTGTTTTAAGTTTTCCGCAACATTTTCTTCATATCCGGAATAAGTGTGTACAGCGTACCATTGCCTTCCGCGTTCTAATTGTTTTGCCATAAAATTAGGGTATAGGAATAAGATATAGAGTATAAACTTGTATACAAGATACCATTTCCTGCCTCCTCCTTATTTTATCAAGTTTTCTAATCCTAAAGTTAAAAAGTAGTCCAAAACTCCGAAAAAGAGGGCAATGCCCAAAGAAATTTCGATTACCAAGATTGTGTAATTGGTAGTTTCTTTTTTATTGGGCCAAACCACTTTTTTGAGTTCTGCTTTTGACTCCAGGATATATTTCATTACTTTATTCATATATGTGGATATTTATAATCCATTATCTTTTCTAAAAAACAGACCCGCAGGTCTATTAAATTTATAATAATAATATAACATAGTATTATTTTTATGTCAAATATTTGACCTGAATCTATATTCGTGCTAAATTTAGTACAGAAAGGAGGATATATTTGCAAAAAGACCAAATTTTTCGTGTAGTTCTTTATATCTTTGTTTTGATTCTTATGCTTGACGGAATGGCATATACGATAGGAAAGAAGAATTTTCCTGTACTTCGTTGGACACTTCGAAAAACCAAAGATTTCTGTATTTGGGTGCTGAAACTTCCGTTTCGCACGCTTAATATTGGCTTCAAAGCTCTTTTCAAAAACAAGAAAGGAGAGGGAAGATGAAAAAGATATTTGCAGTTTTGGTAATTATTTTTTGTTTTGTAGGATGCGCGACTAAAGAAGAGAAAAGACAAGTTATAATAAAAAGAGCAAGACATTCGGTTTGGTCTATACATTACGTTAAGGACTATAGGTCGGATATCTGTTTTGCGACTAGATGTTGGCAAATAGGTGTTTGCCAAGACTTGACTATGGTCCCTTGCACGGAAAAAGTAATGACGCTAATTGTTAATCCTCGCGAGAGCGAATGTAAAAAAGACTGCTATAATTAATCTGAAAAATAAAGACCTGAATTATTCGGGTCTTTATTTATAGATTGACTTTTTTAAAAAAAATTGTTAAAATTTTGTAAGAGGAGGAAGCAATGAAAAAGCTTTTTGGAATTTTTATTTTGATGATTGCTTTTTTTGCAACCGGATGTATGGCGACAATGCGGACAAGAAATATTTCAATGGAAAAATGCAAAATTCCGCCATCAGTTACAGAATGCCATTTGGTTTATTATCATAATTACGAAACCAAACAAGAGCGGTATAACGGTGTTATCAAAATTAAAATTCCTTGTGAGAGGATGAGGGAATTAATGAAGGGGAGGTATTGCACGGGAGAGTACAATGTATATACTAAGCCAGAAGAAAAAGAAAATCATAGCAGACATAGTGATGCTTAATCCGACTTTAAGTCTGGGCAAAAAAAGCTCGGACTTTTTATTTGAGAAAAAAATACGGCTCACACTAAATGAGACGTATTTTTTATATTAAGTGCGGGATAATAGGATGGCTTGTGGATTTTTTTATATATCCAAGTTTTTTACTCCTTTGGCATGAGTCTGAATAAATCTTTTGCGGGGAGCAACGTCACCACCCATTAAGACGGTGAATACTTCATCGGCTTTTTCGGCGTCTTCAACTGTGACTTGTTTTAAAATTCTATTTGCCGGATCCATTGTTGTATTCCAAAGTTCTTTCGGGTTCATTTCTCCCAAACCTTTATAGCGTTGAATATTGGCTTTTTTTTCTGTGCCTGATTCTTCATTTTCTTCCAGTTTTTCTGTCTTAGTTTTCTTTTTCATATCTTTTTTCTTTGGAATTGCCTGAAACCTTGCCAATATTTCTTCTTTTTCTTCATCAGAATAGGCATATTCACTTTGTTTGCCGACGGTTATTTGATACAAAGGCGGTTGAGCAATAAAGATATGTCCTTTTAAGACAAGTTCTGGGAAATATCTATAAAATAAAGTTAGGAGCAATGTGCGAATATGCGCGCCATCTACGTCAGCATCTGTCATAATGATTACCCTGTGATAACGGAGAGATTCAATGTTGAATTGTTCGCCAATATTTGTTCCAAGAGCGATTATTAAAGATTTTATTTCAGTATTAGCAAGCATTTTATCAAGCCGAGCGCGTTCCACATTCAAGATTTTTCCACGAAGCGGAAGGATTGCTTGAAAATGGCGATTGCGTCCTTGTTTACTTGAACCGCCGGCAGAATCTCCCTCAACAATATAAAGTTCGCATTCTGCTGGTTTTCGTGAAGAGCAGTCAGCCAGCTTGCCGGGAAGTGTCAGTCCTTCTAGCACGCCTTTTCTAAGAACAGTTTCGCGCGCTGCGCGGGCTGCGAGTCTGGCACGCGCTGCCAAAATACATTTTCCCAGAATTTCTTGGCCTTCTCTTGGGTGTTCTTCCAGAAAAATAGTAAATTGTTCGGCAAAAATAGATTCTACTATAGTACGTACTTCCGAATTGCCAAGTTTTGCTTTTGTTTGTCCTTCAAATTGAGGGTCTTTTACTTTTACAGAAATTACAGCTGTAAGGCCTTCGCGGGCATCGTCTCCGGATAAATTATCGTCTTTTTCTTTTAAAAATCCTTGTTTTCTGGCATATGTGTTTAAGACGCGGGTAAGCGCGCTTCTAAAACCGACCATATGGGTTCCACCTTCAGGATTGTAAATATTGTTTGCAAAAGCAAATACAGTATCCTTGTATTCGTCGGTGTATTGAACGGCTATTTCTACCCCTACTTCATCTTGCATTCTATCGGTATAAAAAACAGTCGGGTGCTTTATGTCTTTATTATGATTTAAGTGTTTTACATAAGATGCGATACCACCTTTAAAATAAAAATTATATGCCTGATGTTTTCCGCGGATACGTTTGTCATAGATTCCGATTTTTACGCCTTTATTAAGGTATGCTTGTTGGCGGATGTGGTCTAAGATTGTTTTCCATGTAAATTCTGTTGTTTCAAAGATTGACGCATCAGGTTTGAAAGTTATTATTGTTCCTGTTTTGCGGGTTGTACCCGTTGGTTTTACTTTTCCTACGGGTTTTCCTATTTTATATTCTTGTTCCCAAACTTTGCCTTCTCTCATTACTTCGGCTTTTGTGTAGCTTGAAAGAGCATTTACAACAGAAACGCCGACTCCGTGAAGTCCGCCCGAAACTTTGTATCCGCCTTCGCCGAATTTACCGCCGGCATGAAGCTTTGTCATTACAAGCTCTAATGCAGAAACCTTAAACTTTGAATGTTGGTCAACCGGAATGCCACGGCCATTATCTTCAACAGAAACCATATTGTCTGGAAGAAGATTGATTATGATGTGGTCACAGTAGCCAGCCATTGCTTCATCAATTGAGTTGTCCACAACCTCCCAAATTAAATGGTGCAGTCCTTGCGGACCTGTTGAGCCGATATACATTCCCGGACGTTTGCGGACCGGATCCAGTCCTTCTAAAACGGCAATTTGTTCTGCGCCATAAGCTTGTTTACTTGCTTTTTTCGACTCTTTTTCAATTTTTTTAGGCATAAGTTTTTAACTTTTTTAGTAATAATTACTATTATATTTTAGCATATTATTTATTATGTTGCAAGCTGGTATGATATAATTAAAATAACAAAAAATATTTATGGCGTTTAATCCAAATCAACAACCTATTAGCCAGACCGAAACGAAAGAACCAAACGTTTCCAAAAAGTCGTCTGACAAAGAAGGCGAACTAAAAGCATCTTTTAAATTTAGCTATTGGTTTTTTAGAAATAAGCCGTTTTTAAAAAAGGTTTTTATGGGTATTGTGATTATTATTGTTGCCGCGCCGTGGACATATACATTGATTTGGCTTTTGGATTGGGCGATTATAACGGGTCCCAAAGAACGGGCTAATCTAAATACGATTTTAGATATCAAGGTAAGCCAGGAGGCAATCACAAACGTATCTGCCGTGCCATTGGATTTTGGCGAGGCGGAAATATTTGCCGGCGGAATAGGGCAGTATGATATTTTCAGTCAAGTAAAAAATCAAAATGCTAAATGGTGGGTAGAATTTCAATATCGTTTTGTGGGAGAGGGGCTGGAAAGCGATTGGAGAAATGGTTTTATTTTGCCTGGCGAAACAAAGTATATAACAAATTTGGGAGTAGAGCGCGCTTTCCGTCCACGCAATATTCGTTTGGAAACAAGAGATATAAAATTTCACAGAATTGATAATCACGTAATACCAGATTATGCCAAGTTTAAAAAAGAACGAATGGATATCCCTATAAGCGATAAAAATTTTGATCCGCGGGCAATACAAAATAAAAAAAATATTGCGCTTCTGAGTTTTACTGCAAAAAATAACACCGCATATGATTATTGGTTGGTTGGATTTTATACTTATCTTTATCGTGGAGATCAGCTCGTTGCATTAAATTATATTGGCGTACCAGAACTTACATCTGGCGAGGCGCGAGACTTGGAAATTTATTTTTATGAAGGACTTCCGGCAATATCAAAGTATGAAATTGTCCCGGAATTGAATATTTTTGATGAGGATGGATATATAAAATAACGCAAAACATTAAATACAAGAAAAATATACGTCTTATGGCGTGTATTTTGTTTACAAGAGTTGTGGATAAGTGATAAGATACTTCATAACTATTAGCCGTGAATTATAAAATATAAATATGGATTTGCGACAAGGTTTTATACAAAAATTTGATTGGATGTTGTTTTTGCCTGTTTTTCTTTTGGGAGCAATAGGTCTTGTAGCGATTTACTCTACTGATTTGGGAGAGGTGACTGCTGATTTTGCCAATTTTAAAAAACAGCTCTTAACTTTTGCCGTAGGTATTTTTTTTGTTTTTGTTATAGCCGCGCTTAATTATCGCCAGTTAAAAAACGGGAAAAATTTATTATACTTTATTGGATTTCTACTTTTAGCAGGTGTCTTAATTTTTGGAAAAAATATCAGGGGTACGACCGGTTGGTTTTATTTAGGTCCATTTTCTTTTCAGCCGGTTGAGATTATAAAAATAATTTTAGTAATTTTTTTGGCTGATTATTTTGCGCGCGAAGGCAGACGATTATTTTCTTTTTGGGATATTATAAAAAGTTTAATCGCAGTTGCAATTTTCATTGCCCTTGTGCTTTACCAGCCGGACCTAGGTTCATCAATAATTTTATTTTTAGCATGGGCTGGGATGCTTATTGTTTCGCGTGTTAGAAAAAAACACCTTATCATTATTCTTTTTGCATTTTTTGCCGTCAGCTTAGTTTCCTGGTTTTTTATATTAAAGGATTTTCAGAAGGATCGTATTTCAGTTTTTACAAATCCAGAGCTTGATCCTTTGGGTGCAGGATATAATATTAAACAATCAATTATAGCTATTGGATCTGGTGGCATATTCGGAAAGGGGTTGGGTTTTGGCTCTCAAAGCCAGCTTAGGTTTTTGCCCGAAGCTCATACGGACTTTATTTTTGCTTTAATTGCGGAAGAAATGGGATTTGTAATGGTATTTTTTATAATCGGACTTTACACGCTGTTTTTTTATAGGATTTTGAAAATAGCAAAAGATAGCAAAAATGACTTTAACGCCTATGTTGCAATTGGGTTTTTAGTGGTTTTTTTATGTGAAACTCTAATAAATATAGGTATGAATATCGGTCTTATGCCGGTAACGGGTATTGCTTTGCCATTTATAAGTTTAGGAGGTAGTTCGCTTATTTCCAGTTTTATTATGGTAGGTATTTTGGAGAGTATGAGAGTGAGAAGCTGATAAATATTGACTAAAATCACAACTTATGTTATATTAAATATATTCTAAAAACCTAATATCAAAAGTTATATGACCGTCATATTAAATTCAGAAGCAAGAGGAGAAAAAACAATTTCAGCTTTAAGAGCCGAAGGCAAAATAACTGCCGAACTTTATGGTCCTGAAATAAAAAATCAGAGCGTTCTTTTGGATTATAAAGAATTTGATAAAGTTTACAATGAAGCAGGCGAATCGTCTCTTGTTGTTGTAAAAGCGCCGGACGGCACAGACATAAACGTTTTGATTGTTGAAGTTCAGTATCACCCGATAAGCGGAAAATATATAAATGTTGATTTACGTCAGGTCTCTATGAAAGAAAAAATAGAAGCTGACGTTGAATTGAAATTTATTGGCGAAGCGCCGGCTGTTAAGGGTCTTGGTGGAACATTTATTCCTGCAAAAAATACACTTGCCATAAAGGCGTTACCGGCTGACTTGATTAGCGAAATTGAAGTTGACATTTCCGGACTTGCCACTTTTGAAGATAAGATAACCGTAGCTGATATAAAATTAGCGCCTGGAATTGAAATAATGGATTCACCAGAATCATTAGTCGCTATTATAACAGAACCACAAGAAGAGGAAGTAGCGGAGCCTACGCCGGAAAGTGAAGCAGAACGCGTTGCTTCTGTAGAAGTCGCAGGAGAAAAGAAAGAAGATAGTGACGAAGAAAAGGAAGATTCCAAGAACTAAGTACTTCTTTTTTACAAATAAATCCTGATTATAATTCTATTTAAAGATGAAAAAGAATCCGGATATCAAAATAGTTATTGCGTTTGTTTTATTTAGTATCATAGCTTTGACGGCTGTAAGTCTTATTTTATGGCAAGGACTTCGGCCGTTTTTTGTTTCTGAAAAATTTAGTATTATTTTTTCTGAAAAATCAAAATCTTGCACTAAGTATAGGTTGCTTGACGGGGTTTGTCTCGCGGACGAAGAGTCGGAGAAATATCCGATTACTGTTATGATAGATAATAAATATGAGGCCAGGCCATGGTCAGGACTTTCTTTTGCCGGGCTTGTTTATGAGGCACCGGTTGAGGGAGGGATAACTAGATTTTTAGCAGTTTTTTCTACTGATAGAGAGATTGATAAGATAGGTCCGGTGAGGAGCGTTCGTCCATACTTTATTGATTGGGCGATGGAATTTGGCGCAATGCTTTTTCATGTCGGTGGTTCTCCGGAAGCGTTGGGTATCATAAGTGGAGATACTGATATAAAAGAATTGGATTTGGATCAATATTTTGGCGGTCTTTATTATTGGCGAAGTCAGGATAGGATTGCTCCGCATAATGTATATACCTCAAGCGAACGTTTGGATAAGGCGAGATTAGCAAAAATTTCTGATCCAATAGTTGATTTTGATGCTTGGCAGTTTAAAGAAGATGCTTATGAATCCGAAAGAGGCGATGACGGCAAAATTATTGCAGTAGAGTTTAGCAACTATACCGCTTATGATGCAAAATGGCGATACGATAAAAATAAAAATATTTACATAAGAGAGGGAGATGAATTGGCTTTAAAAGAAGATACTGGAGCTTTGATTATTGCGAAAAATATTGCTGTGCTTGAAACTAATATTTTGATTATAGATTCAATGAGCCGAAGAAAAATTACCACGATTGGAAAGGGCGATGCATTGATTTTTCAGGATGGGAAAAAGGTAGAAGCTGTTTGGGAAAAAGATGATATGTGGAGTAGGCTACGATTTTTTGATAAAAATGGAGACGAAATAAAATTTAATCGCGGAACAACTTGGGTAGAAATTGTTTCGGGAGTAGACAAGGCAACAGAAAAATAAAATTCTAATTTTTTTAATAAAAATAGCAGATAATTATTCTGCTTTTTTGTTTAGTAATTTTTCTTGGATAATTTGAATATAAATTTTTAGTATTGTCCCCCTTTCTTATTATATAGTAAATAATTTTTTTATGATTTTGTTAATGTTATTTTTATTATTCGCCGTTTACCGGAGAGATCGCGATGGCATTCTATTTTTTTGGGCTGGAAAATTTTCATTGCCAATTTTTCTATTGCTGGTTTTTGTCTTGCGCCAATTTCTATTATCAAAGTTGCATTTTTGGGGTTCAGCTTTTTTATTTGCCGAAATAATTTTTCATAAATTTCTATGCCAATTTTTCCGCCTATAAGCGCGGATTTTGGTTCATAATGTTTTACATTTGGTTTTAAGCTTTGCCATTCTTTTTGGGAAAGATAGGGGAGATTTGCGGTTATAATAATATTATCGGGTAATTTTTTGAAAGGTGATAGTAAGTTTCCCTTTTTGAGTGTGATATTTGTTTTTAATTTTTTTGCATTTTTTCGAGCGAGGACGATAGCACGAGGGCTGATTTCTGTTCCATAAACCCGAGCTTTTGGGAAAAGTTTTTTTAATGTAATAGCAATAACTCCGCTACCTAATCCGATATCAATAATATTTTTCGGATTTTTTATTTGTTCAATTAGAGTCTCGGTTTCAGGGCGGGGGATAAGGACATCCGGAGAAACTAAAAAATCATATCCATAAAATTCTTTATGCCCTGTGATATACGCTATGGGCTCGTGTTTCGCTCTGCGATTAATAAAGCTTTTATATTTTGTAAGTTGCGTTTTGGTTATTTTTTTATCAGGGTGAGCAAATAAAAATTCTTTTGGTTTTTTTATTGTGTAAGATAACAAAATATCAGCATCCAAAAACGCGCTGTCTGATTTTATTTTTTTTGCGCCCCATTTAAGAGCTTCATTTATCGTCATATTGTTTTATAAAGAAAAAGGCTCCGAAAAACTCGGAGTTAAGGTCTAAAAAGAAAGGCATTTTGCAAATGGCGAATGCCAAACATTATTGCAAGAAGTCAGCCTTCCGATTTCCCAAAGGTAAATATCCGGTGGAGTAATAATGATATTTTCATTTTGGATAGCAGTTCGCCACATACACGGACATTCCTTTGATGGTTTTAGTCCCTTTGCTTCACAAAGCGCATCCGGAGCTTTCAGTCCTTCTGTAGACTTTTCGTCATATCCAATAAATTGCCAATTTTCTTCACTGCATTTTAGATTGGTATAAAACGGTTTTACCATTTTTATAACAAGGCAATCCCGTTTTAGTTTTTCGTCCGGACTAAATTTTGTTTTAAGGCATTGCCATTCGGGTTGAGGTATGGGATTTATTGCCATAACATCTTGGATGCAAGACCAGATTTTATCAATTCTACCATCAATTCTGGCTAAATCAACTTGATATCCGCCTGTATCAACCTGGATACCTTTTGGAGTTGTAGCATTCGGATTTACAGAGTAGTCTGTTATGGTCTGATAGTAATTTTCATAACAATCATTATCCTTTTCGCAGGTGAAAAGAAATATAAAAAGAACGAATAACCTTTTCATTATTTAT
This sequence comes from Parcubacteria group bacterium CG10_big_fil_rev_8_21_14_0_10_36_14, assembly GCA_002772895.1. Taxonomy (NCBI): domain Bacteria; species Parcubacteria group bacterium CG10_big_fil_rev_8_21_14_0_10_36_14. The sequence goes on from PFCS01000064.1 coordinate 36,110, forward strand.
CCTTCCTGTTTGTTCATTATTTTTAATTTTTCAATAATTGGTTTTATCCCGCCATTTAATATTTTTTCCATATTATGCCAAGATTCTTTTATGCGATGGTCTGTTATTCTGTCCTGTGGATAATTGTATGTTCGTATTTTTTCGCTTCGGTCGCCAGAACCAACCTGACTTTTCCTTTTTTCTGCTTCTTCTTTTTTCTGTTTTTCTTCTTCAAGAGTAAAAAGGCGAGCGCGCAAAATTTCCATTGCTTTAGCGCGGTTTTGTTGTTGGCTTCGTTCATCCTGACAAGCGACAACCAGTCCTGTTGGAAGGTGTGTAATACGAATTGCAGAGTAAGTGGTGTTTACGGATTGTCCGCCTGCGCCTTGTGATGTGGAGGTTTCTACTTTTAGATCTTTTGGGTTAATTTTTAGCTCTATTTCATCAACTTCAGGCATTACGGCAACAGTAGCGGCAGAAGTATGTATGCGTCCGCTTTTTTCTGTTTCCGGAATTCTTTGGACACGATGAACGCCACTTTCATATTTTAGCCAGCCATAAACACTAGTGCCATTAATTTCGGCAATTATTTCTTTAAATCCACCAATACCAATGCGGTTTGAAGAGAGAATGTTTGTTTTCCATCCCATATCTTCAGCAAAACGCGAATACATTCTAAAAAGGTTGGCGGCAAATAAAGCGGCTTCATCTCCGCCTGTTCCGGCACGAATTTCCAGGATAACGGATTTTTCATCCGCCGGATCTTTTGGTGAAAGAAGATTTTGAAGCTCGGCTTCTATTTTTTCTTTTTCTTTGATAACTTCTGGAAGCTCATCTTCTAACCCGGGTTCTGTTTCCGCAAGTTTTATATCTTGATTTATTTTCTCAAGTTTTTCCGCAATATCGGATATTTCTTTTAATTCAGTATATTCTTTATTAAGTTTTTGGAATTTTTTTGTATCAGAAAATATCGTCGGTAGAGATAACTGACTTTCCAGTTCTTTAACCCGCTGTTCAATTTTTTGTAATTTCTCTTTGTTCATAATCTAAGAATATAATAATTTAACAATTTAATCAAAAATCCGCCGAGCTGGAAAGCAGCGGCGGACTTTAAAATAAAAATTTAACTATTTTTCAGTTTCTTCTGTTTTTACCTTTTTTACTTTTTCTGCGCGTTTTTTTGCTTGAGCTCTACGTTTTACGGCTTTACCTTTTCTATCTTTTCCGACAGATTCTTTTTTAGCCATTTTTTCTTGAAATTTTTCTACACGTCTTGCGGTATCAACTATCTTTTGCTTTCCAGTATAAAACGGATGACAGTTTGAGCAAAGTTCTGTTTTTATTTCCGGTTCTGTTGAACCAATAACAAACTCCATGCCACAAGCGCATGTGATTTTTGCATTTTTGTGATAAGTTGGATGAATGTCTTTTTTCATAAAAATTAGCTTTTAACTTTTAGCTTGATTAGTTTTTTTAAACTATATAAATGTATGTTATCATATCCTTGACAAATTGTCAATATTGTGCTATATTATGGACAAAGAGGAGACGAGATGACCAATTTTCTGCTTTTTTTAATTTTTGTTTTTCTTATTGCTATCTTTGTGATGCAATTTGCGTCTTTGCTCGGACAAACCAAGAAAAATGCTGAAGTTGAGAAAAAGATACAACTTGAGCAAGAGTTGTTTCATAAGAGTATTAGCATCATTCGGGAACGGGAAACCCATTTCGTCAAAACGGTCTACACTTATATCGTAAGAGATGAAAGCCCTGTTGTCACATATCTTGTGCATAATGACGGCTCAGAGCGAATTTCTGTAGCAACCAATAAGCAAAAAAGCCCTCGTTTGAATATTTATGGAACAGACCAAATAAAGCTCCTTGGAGCGGCTATTCAGCACCAGAAAGGGTCGCTTTTCGATAGAGAAGAATAGACTCATATTTAGCGCCTTAATAAACATCAAGGCGCTTTTTTTGTCTAAAATAACCGTCGGGTTGACAGATATTTACAAATATGATAATTTATTATAAAATATAAATAAATAATCCCACACATCTTGCATTTCCTTAAATCGTATGAGAAATTTAAGGGCAACCGGCAGGATGGAGGTCAAATAATATGGCAAATCTTCCAGCTTTATTGGAAATGCTAAAAGCAGGCGCCCATTTTGGGCACCGAACATCAAAATGGCATCCTAATATGGAGCCATTCATTTTTACGGACAGAAATGGAGTCCACATCATTAACCTGGAAAAAACTCAGGAACAGCTTGAAAAAGCCGGAGAATTTTTGAAAAATCTAGGAATGGAAGGCGGGACTCTTCTTTTTGTTGGAACAAAAAAACAAGCTCAAGATATTGTTTGCGAAGCAGCGACAAAATGCGAAATGCCTTATGTAAAGGAACGCTGGATTGGCGGAACGTTAACCAATTTTCCAACAATCAAAAAAAGAGTTGACCATTTTGTTGATTTGGAAAATAAACAGAAAACAGGCGGACTTGATAAATATACCAAAAAAGAACAAAATGACTTTGGTAAAGAGATAGAAGGGTTAAGAAGAAGGATAGGCGGACTCGTAAGACTTCCTAAACTTCCTGACGCAATATTTATTCTTGATGTAAAAACAGAAAAAACGGCTTTGCGTGAAGCTAAGAAAAAAAATATACCGGTTGTTGCCGTTTGTGATACCAATGTTAATCCAGATGGAATTAAATATCCTATCCCTGCAAATGATGATGCTTTAAAATCAATAAAGATTATTATAGAGTATATTGCAGAAGCGTTTAAAGAAGGAAAAGACCTTGCTCCGGCAAAAGAACAGATGAAAAAAATTCAAGAAGAAAAGAAAAAAGAATCAGGTAAAGAATCAGCAGAGAAAAAGGATAAAAAACAATTTTAATAAATATAAAAATCTATAATCAAAGCATATGAATATAGAATTAATCACCAAACTTCGTCGGATGACCGGGTGCGGAATGATGGATTGTAAAGCCGTGCTTGAAGAAGTAGGCGAAGATTTGGAAAAAGCCGCAGAAGCGCTTCGTAAAAAGGGGATTGCAAAAGCCGCAAAACGTGGAGAACGCGAAACTCGTGAAGGGCTTGTTGTAAGCTATATTCACTCAAATAATAGAATTGGAGTTTTATTGGAGCTTTTATCAGAAACGGATTTTGTAGCAATGAATGAAGGATTCCGCGAGCTCGCTAATGATATTGCAATGCATATTGTGGCAATGAGCCCAATATATTTATCCGAAGCAGACGTTCCGGAAGAAGTTTTAAATAAAGAAAAAGAAATTTATGCGGAAGAATTTGCAGGCAGTGGCAAACCGCAGGAAGTTGTGGATAAAATCGTTGAAGGAAAGTTAAGCAAATTTTATGAAGAGACCTGTCTATTGAATCAGAGATTTATAAAAGATGAAGATATAACTATAGACGAATTGGTGAAAGGAAAAGTTGGCGTAGTCGGAGAGAATATCCAGATTGGAAAATTTGCGAGATTTGAAATATAACCGCCACGGATTTTATTACACAAAAAACACAGATATAATTAAGACTGCCAAAAAAGGCGGTTTTAATTTGTATAAAATTCATCACATCTGCTATGATATTTATGTGCAGAATTGGATTCTGCACATAAGAAAAATAAAAAAAATTTATGGCTAGACCAACATTATCAATAAATGATCATGCGCATATTTATAATAGAGGAGTAGATAAGCGCATTATATTTAATGAAAGCGCGGATTATACAAGATTTATTCATGCTTTGTATGTATGCAATGATACGGAATTTACTGCAAAAAATTTAAAACGTACAATTAAAGATGTGCAGAATCCAATTCTGAACATTGGAGAACGAACAGGTGAGAGATTGGTAGATATCTTGTGCCTTACATTGATGCCTAATCACTATCATTTATTATTAAGACAAAATATTGATAGGGGAATATCTAAATTTATGCATAAAATTAGTATCGCTTATACGCTATATTTTAATTTAAAAAATGAACGAAAGGGTTCCTTGTTTGAGGGCAAGTATAAATATAAAATTATAAATAACGAGCAGTATTTGGTTTATCTATCGCAATATATCCATTTAAATCCAATAAAAATTATAGAGCCGAAATGGAAAGAGAGGGGGATAACTAATTGGAAACAGACAAATGTTTTTTTGGAAACGTATAAATGGTCCAGTTATCAGGATTATATTGGCATTAAAAATTTTCCTTCCGTTATTAATCTGGGACTGTTAGAAAAATATTATAAAACGCCAAAAGAATATAAAAAGTTTGTGAATGGTTATTCAGTTGATGACTTGGCGAAAATAAAAGGTTTGATTTGATGTGCAGAATTGGATTTTGCACATTAGGGGATGTGTAAAATTTAAAAAAGACCACCCGTAATTTTGGGCGGTTTTTTAGTTATGTGTTTTGAGATTTTTTATTGCTTTTGAATTTAGTTCGACTGTGAGTGCATACTTTACTCGTCTGCAGATGAAATTAACAACGAGTAGTTGCATGAGAGAGTGGGATCATTTTTGCCATTATCTAGGAGCTCTTTTTTTGTCATTTTGCGTCTCCTTTTAGTTTTGAGATTTCGATGTCTATTTTTGCGAGTTTATCCAAGAGATCTTTTTTTTTGATACTCAAGGCTTTCCATTTTTTCTCCTTTATTTTCTGTGCATCTTATTTTTTCAGCCAGTCTTTTCATGTTTTTCTAGGCTTTTTTATCAGAACTGGCTCTGAGCAATGTTTTATGTTCTAGCTTTATAGTTTTTCTATCTGGAGTAATTGTCCGAGCATTAGCGCCACAATCAATTGATTCAACCCAGCATTCTTTAATGGTCGCGCCTTTTACGGTCAGCTTAACATCAAATAGCCCGCCACCGCCATGAAAAGTTTTCGCGCCAAGATTGTTTCATCGCCATCACGAAGAACAATTTTTTTCCCTAATTTCATAAAATTGCCTTCGCAATCGCAAGTATAAAACAATATTTGCCATTCTGATTTTTGTGTCACACGTTCCTCCCCTTTGTTATAACATTAATTTATTTTTATAAAATTTACAAGGGTGGTATAATTATATAAAAGTAAATTAACTATTAATTAGTTGAATAATTTTATGATAAGAGTTGTGATAAATGGTTTTGGCCGAATCGGCCGAAATACTTTTAAAGCCGGTTTTGGCCGAGCTGATTTAAAAAATATTGAATGGGTTGCGGTAAATGATTTAACAGAGCCGGCAAATTTAGCTTACCTTTTAAAGCATGACACTGTTTATCACGATTATGATAAAAAGGTTGGTTATGGTGATAAATATTTAACAGTCAACGGAAAAAAGATTTTGGTTTTTGCAGAAAAAGATCCAGCAAAACTTCCTTGGAAAAAATTGAGAATTGATGTTGTCTTGGAATGCACGGGTATTTTTCGTGATAAAGAATCTGCTGGCGCTCATATAAAAGCAGGAGCAAAAAAAGTTATAATTAGCGCGCCGTCAAAAGGTGAGGGTGTCGGAACGTATATTTTGGGAGTAAATTCGGATAAATATGACGGAAAAGAAAAAGTAATAGATAATGGTTCTTGTACAACAAACTGCATTGCTCCGGCGATGGCTGTTTTGCATGCTGCTTTTGGCGTAGAAAAAGCGCTTATGACAACGGTTCACGGCTATACAGCCGACCAACGCTTAGTTGATGCTCCGCATAAGGATTATAGGAGAGGCCGAACCGCAGGACAAAATATGATTCCTACGACAACCGGAGCGGCGATTGCTACAACAAAAACAATTCCGGACTTGGTGGGAAAATTTGATGGAATTTCTATCCGCGTACCGCTTCCTGCGGGTTCCATTTCCGATTTTACCTGTCTTCTTAAGAAAGATGTTACTATAGAGCAAGTGAATAATGCATTTAAACGAGCTGCAAAAAATCCGATCTATAAAGGTATTCTAACTGTTACAGACGAGCCTATCGTTTCGTCTGATATATTAGGTAATCCGCATTCTTCTATTATTGATTTGGCGTTTACAAAAGTAATCGGTGGAAATATGGTAAAGGTTTTGGCTTGGTATGACAATGAATGGGGATATTCTAATCGACTTATAGAAATGGTAAAAAAAATAGCAAAATAAAATGAAGATAAAGAGCATAAAACAAATTAAAAATTTAAAAGGAAAACGCGCATTGGTTCGCGTGGATTATAATTTACCCATTAATAAGGGAAGGCTAGATTTTAAAGAAGATTTGCGAATAAGAGCAAGTTTCGAAACCATAAGATATTTATGGAAAAAAGATGCTACAATCATTTTAATATCTCACTTAGGAAGACCGGAAAAGCGAGAAAAATCATTATCTCTTGCTCCGATTGCAAAATATTTAAGCAAAGAACTTTTGTTAAAGGTTAATTTTATGAAAGACGATTTAACAAAAAAAAATATCTCCAAGAAAATTAAGCCGGGAATAAATCTTTTAGAAAATATTCGTTTTTATAAAGAAGAAGAGTCTGACAGTAAAGAATTTGCAGAAAAGTTGGCAAAGCTGGGGGATATTTTTATAAATGAAGCATTTTCTGTTTCTCATAGAAACAACGCGTCTATATGTTGTATTCAAAACTTTTTGCCAAGTTATGCAGGTCTTCATCTGGAAGAAGAGATAAAGAATTTGTCCCGCCTTTTATCGAAAAATATAAAAAAATCAAACAGGCCATATATAGCTCTAATGGGCGGAGCAAAAATTTCCACAAAGATTAATTTGATTAGCAGTTTATTAAAGTCAACGGACTTTGTTCTTTTAGGGGGCGCGCTTATTTCTAATATTTTAAAATTACAAGGTTATTCAATCGGTAATACATTTGTAGAAAAAATATCAAAAAATGTTGTGGAAAAAATTTGTAAAAATAAAAAAATAATTTTACCAATAGATGTTGTAGTTGGAAAAAAAGATGAACCACAAAGCGCGTGTATAGTTCGACTTAAAGACGGAAAAAAACTATGTAAGAATAATGAAGGCATTCTGGATATTGGTCCAGAGACAGTTCTATCATTTTCTAAATATATAAAAAGCGCTTCTACACTGGTATGGAACGGGCCGGTAGGTTATTTTGAAAATACAGCTTTTGCTTATGGAACTTTTAGCCTGGCGCGACTTATTGCTTCACGCGGAAAGGGTAAAACATATGCGGTTGTTGGCGGAGGTGAAACGATTTCTGCTCTTGATATCACTGAAATGGAAGAAGATGTTGATTGGATTTCAACGGGCGGAGGAGCGATGTTGGCATTTTTAGCGGGTGAATCAATGCCAGGGTTAAAAAAAATAGTTAAATAAAGAGAAAATTAAAATAATAATTTTTTATAATTAATTTATAAGTTCTATGTTTAAGTATCTTAAGGAAAATTGCTTTGTAAAATGGGCATTTAAAGGCGCGATGACATTATTGCTTGTCGTGCTTGCAATTTTTGTGGTTTTTCAAACCCGTAGCGCTATCCGTCAGTATGGTTATATTGGCAGAGCTCCTCTCAGTCAGTATACTATTAATATAAGCGGAGAGGGGAAGGTTAGCTCTGTCCCTGATATTGCGATGATAAATTTGGGCGTAACCAGTGAAGCTAAAACAGTAAAGCAGGCGCAAGATGACAATACAAAAAAAATGAACGATGTTGTAAAAGCGATAAAAGATTTGGGAGTAGTCGACAAAGATATTCAAACTACAAATTATAATATTTATCCAAAGTACAGCTATGATCAAACCAGGGGCACAAGTAATATTATCGGGTATACGGTTTCCCAGTCAGTCACACTAAAAATACGGGAACTCGATAAAGTTGGTTCTATTTTGGGGAAAGCGGGTGAATTGGGAGTAAACCAAGTTGGAGGAGTGGAGTTCACAATTGATAAGCCGGAATCATTAAAATCAGAAGCAAGAGAGAAGGCGATAAAAGACGCAAAAGATAAAGCTAGTATATTAGCGAAAGAATTGGGTGTAAATTTGGGGAGAGTTGTTTCTTTTAGTGAATATACAAACGGTTCTGTGTCGGCATATTCCAAAAGTTCTATGGAGGCATATGGAATAGGTGGTGGTGACGTGACGCCTGATATACAGGCCGGTAGTCAAGAGGTGATAATTAACGTAAGTTTGGTATTTGAGATAAAGTAAGCTAATTAACCTGCACAAGTAATAAAAATTTCTATGAAAATAACAAAAATACAAGCCCGGGAGGTTTTGGACTCGCGGGGAAATCCAACAGTGGAAGCAAAAGTTTTTATTGGTACCGCTTTTAGCAGAGCGATGGTTTCGTCCGGCGCATCAACCGGTACGCATGAAGCTTTGGAGCTTCGTGACGGTGGAAAAAGATATAATGGTAAAGGTGTTTTGCGCGCAGTAGAGAATATAAATATAAAAATTGCCCGAAAGTTAAAGGGAATGGATGTATGTAATCAAAAAAAAATAGATGAAATGATGTTAAAACTGGATGACACAAAAAATAAGTCTGCGCTTGGCGCAAATGCGATACTGGCAGTGTCATTGGCCTGTGCCCGTGCTGGCGCAGAAGCTCACAAGATACCTCTTTATAAATATATAAATAAGACTTTTAGTTTTGGAAAAATGACTTTGCCTACAGCCATGATAAATATTTTAAATGGTGGAAGACATGCAAATTTTGCAGCTGATTTTCAGGAATTTATGATTTTGCCAAAAGCAAGCAAATTTTCTGAGAGAGTTCGTATCGGTTCAGAGGTTTTTCATGCGTTAAAAGATATATTAAAGAAAAAGAAAATGAGTGTTGGAGTTGGCGATGAGGGCGGGTTTGCGCCTCTACTTCCTTCTAATGAAGATGGTTTTAAGTTTATTTTGGAGGCAATAAAAAAAGCTGGATATCAACCTGGAAAAAATGTTAATTTGGCAATAGACGCGGCAGCAAGCGAATTTTATAAAAATAAAAAATATAATCTACAACGTGACGGCAAGATTTTGAATGCAGAAGATCTCCTGGTGTATTATAAAAAAATAGTAAAAAAATATCCGCTTATTTTAATTGAGGATGGTTTTGCAGAAGACGATTGGTCTGCCTGGCAAAAATGGAGATTAGCAATGCCCGGCACCATGCAAGTTGGCGATGATATTTTTGTGACAAATACGGAACGCTTGCAAAAAGGTATTGATATGAAGGTCGCTAATGCGATTTTAATAAAAGTTAACCAGATTGGAACTTTATCCGAAACAATAGATGCGATACAGCTCGCCAGAAAAAATAAATACAAGATTATCATTTCGCATCGGAGCGGTACGACTTGTGATACGTTTATTGCTGACCTAGCTGTTGCAGTAGGCGCGGAATATATAAAAACCGGTTCTCTTTCACGTTCTGAACGCGTGTCAAAATATAATAGATTAATGGAAATAGAGGGGGAAATTATAAAATAATTTCTTATGCGTCCAAAACCAGCAATTTTAGTTATTCTTGACGGATGGGGGGTCGCTCCTCCGGGAGAAGGAAACCCAATAGCAAAAGCAAAAACTCCAAACATGGATAAGCTTATCACAAGCTATCCGGCAATGACTTTAACAGCTTCAGGAAATGAAGTCGGACTTTGCGTAGGTGAGGCGGGGAATAGTGAAACTGGTCATTTAAATATTGGCGCCGGCCGTGTCTTTTATCAGATTCTTCCAAGAATAAATAAGGCTATAGAGGATAAAAGTTTTCTTAAAAATGAAGCATTTTTAGGAGCCATAGAACATGCGCGAAAAAATAAAGGTAATATTCATATTATGGGGCTTGTCTCATCAGGTGGGGTTCATTCACACGAAGATCACCTATACGCTCTTTTAGATTTGGCAAAAAGCCAAAAGATAAAAAAAGTTTTTGTTCACGCTTTCTTAGATGGCAAAGATACTATTTATAATTCCGGAAAAGGCTTTATAGAAAAATTGCAAGATAAGATGAAAAAATTAAATCTTGGAAAAATAGCTACTCTTAGTGGCAGGTTTTATGCTATGGATAGGGATGGTCGTTTTGAAAGAACGGAAAAAGCATATTCTGCGATTGCGAAGGGAATAGGAAAAAAATCTACCAATGCATTAAAGGCGATAGAACAATCATATAAAGAAGGTGTATTTGATGAAGAATTTATTCCGACTTTTATTACGGATAGAAATGGAAAACCTTTGGCAAAAGTTGAAGATGGCGATGCTGTTATTTTCTTTAATTTCCGAGCTGATAGAAGCCGTCAGCTTACTAATGCTTTTGTTTTAGATAATTTTAGCGGATTTAAACGGATAAAAAAACAAAATATTTTTTTTGTAGCAATGACAGAATATGAAAAAGAACTTCCTTTGGAGGTTGCGTTTTTTGGGGATGCAATTACCGAGCCGTTAGCAAGAGCGCTTTCGGATGATGGATTAAGACAACTCCATATAGCTGAAACAGAAAAATATGCTCATGTGACATTTTTTTTAAACGGACAACAAGAAGAACAGTTTCAAGGAGAAGATAGGGTAGTCATCCCTTCTCCACATGTTGCTTCTTACGATAAAAAACCAGAGATGTCGGCAAGAGAGATTACGACAAGAGTAATAAAAGAGATAAAAGCCGAGAATTATGATTTCATTGTTGTTAATTTTGCCAATGCCGATATGGTTGGCCATACGGGAAATTTTGAAGCAACTAAAAAAGGTATTGAGATTTTGGACAAGTGTGTTGGAGATATAGCCGAACAAACACTTCTTTATGGGGGAGTAGTTTTTATCACTGCAGACCATGGGAATGCAGAAGAGATAGCAAATCTGCATACTGGGCGTATGGATAAGGAACATACTACAAATCCAGTTCCGTTTATTATCGTTGGTGAGAAGTTTGAAGGCCAGAGTATGGGTCTTCCTGAAGGTGTAGGAGCGGATTTGTCTCTGGTGCCTCCTGTTGGGTTTTTGGGAGATGTTGCCCCGACGATTTTACATGTTTTGGGTATAAAACAACCAAAAAAAATGACTGGCAACTCGCTTATATAGATAACTATCATATGCCAGAATTACCAGAAGTAGAAACAATTAGAAGACAGTTGGACCGTACCATAAAAGGTGCGGTTATTAAAGATATAAAAATAAGAAACATAAAACCATTAAAAAATGTTTCTAAGAAAAAATTTATAAAATTAGTTAAGAGCACAAAAATATCAGGGACAGAACGTAGGGCAAAACTTTTGATATTAAACCTTTCAAACAAAAATAATATTATTTTTCATTTAAAAATGACCGGCAGAATGCTTTTGGTTGGGAAAAAAGAAGCGCCAACAAAACATACGCATATTATTTTTGAGCTATCCGGTTTGCGTAATCTTTTTTTTGAAGATTATAGAAAGTTTGGATTTATAATGTTATTGTCAGAAAAAGAAATGAAAAAATATTTTGAAAAAGAAGGATATGGTCCGGAACCGTTATCTGCAAATTTTTCTTATAAAGTAATGAAATTATGTTTATTGGCGCACAGAACGAAAAAAATAAAACCGCTTTTAATGGAGCAATCCTGCGTTGCCGGAATTGGTAATATTTATGCGTCGGAAAT
>PFCS01000064.1:47685-48393 GCA_002772895.1 Parcubacteria group bacterium CG10_big_fil_rev_8_21_14_0_10_36_14
CTTGGCAATTTCAAGCGGAGGAAGCTCCAGTGATACTTATATTGACGCTTTCGGAAAAAAGGGAAAATTTGTATCAAAGCTAAAAGTTTATGGCAGAGAAGGAGAAAAATGTATTGGTTGTAAGGGCGAAGTAAAGAAATATAAATTAGCCGGCAGAGGAACATACTTTTGTCCAAAGTGCCAGAAATAACTTGCTATTTTTTGAAAAACGGATAATATAAAAGTAATAGCTCATTTGAGAAGGAGGAGCGAAATGGCAACAAGAAAGCAAAAAAAAATAACCAAAAGAATCTATTTTGATGGAGATGTAAATAGTGAAACCAAACAGCGATTTATAGAAAATTTGGATGGGATATTAAAAAGTGTGCGTAATCTTCGGGTTCTACAGGTTTTTATAGATTGTTCAGGAGGTTCGTTGTGTAGTGCTTGGGCTATCTATGATCGTTTAATACGGATTCAGCAAGACGGAATTGAAGTTGAAACTTTTGTAGAAGGAGGAGCGTTTTCATCAGCAGTAATAATTTTACTTGCCGGAAAGAAAAGATATATCGTGCCTCATTCGCAGATTTTAATTCATATGCCTAAGCAAATTGTAGTTGATGAGCTCGTAGACGAAAAAAGAGCGAAAGAGCTGTATGATGATCTAAGAAAATTAAAAGATGACATAGCTGTACTAATTTCTAAAAATACGGGTCAACCCAAAAAGAA
>PFCS01000065.1 GCA_002772895.1 Parcubacteria group bacterium CG10_big_fil_rev_8_21_14_0_10_36_14
TTATACGCAAGTCTTTGAGTATAAGTTTGATTGATATCGAAAAACAAGTTTCAAAAACAAAAAAAATAAAAGATACTATACTTGCCTCGCGTTTTAATAGATTATTGAAAGAGCGTGGTAAAAAACCAAAAGAATTGTTAAAAGGCGCAACAGGAAAATTAAAAAATTATTTTGAAAAAACCGTAGACAAACTAATTGAAATTGAAAAAAAGTCTACAAGAACTTTAACAAAAGACGTAGAAAAACCAAAAGGAAAAAAAGATAAGCAACAAGAAAAAATAGATGAGCTTATGAATGAAGCGTCGAATTTGCGTGAAGTTGCAGAAGACTGGAAACAGGTAGAGGGAAAATATGTAGAAATTTTGAAGTTAGACCCAAAGAATATTGACGGGTATAAAGAACTGGCAAAACTTTATTTAGAAAATAATAAAGTTTTTGAATCTCGCCAAATATTGGAATTTTTATTGAAGCTTGGCGTTGAAGATGCTGATGTTTATATAAATTTAGCAAATCTTGCATGGGAAGAAGATAATTTGGACGAAGCAAAACAATATTATATAAAAGCGCTTTCAATTGATGGCACAAAAGTTATTGCCCGAATGAATCTGGGACTCATATACAATCAGTCGGGAGATAAGGATTCTGCCATTCAGCAATTTAAGGCTGCGATGGAGCTTGAGCCAAAAAATCCAAAATATCTAGATCTATTGATTGAGTCAGCCATAAAAATAGGAGATATGGATCTTGCTAAACAGGCGCTTAGCAATTTGCGAGCCGTTAATCCGGAAAATAAAAAAATAAAAGAATTTAAGGAAAGGATACAGCAAATATAGGTTGGCGTTTAATATTTAAAAAGTGCAATTTATTGATTAGCCAGCGTCTATGCGCTGGATTTATAATGGCAAACTAACCAAACTTGATATTTTTTTATATTTGTGATACAATACTTTTTAGTCTAGAGTTAAATGCCATCTTAGCTCAGCTGGTAGAGCAACGGTTTTGTAAACCGTAGGTCCGGGGTTCGAACCCCCGAGATGGCTCCATTTATATCGCGGGGTAGAGCAATTGGCAGCTCGCAGGGCCCATAACCCTGAGGTTACCGGTTCGAGTCCGGTCCCCGCAACCAAGCCTGTCTCTTATTGATAGAAAATAGGTGATAGACTTGGTTTTTTAGGAGGGTAGGTACCTAAGTGGTCAACAGGGGCAGACTGTAAATCTGCTGGCTCCGCCTTCGCAGGTTCGAATCCTGCCCTACCCACCAGGGGCGATTAGCTCAGTTGGTTAGAGCGCTACCCTTACAAGATAGAGGTCGTAGGTTCGAATCCTACATCGCCCATTTGTTTTCATATTCGAACAGGTATATTATACTATAAGTATATAATACTTGAAGAGTTCGAATATGAAAATGAACGAAAAACAAAAAGCAAGAGAATTGCGAAAACAAGGATTGTCGATGAATGAAATAAGAAATAAATTGAAAGTCTCAAAAAGTAGTGTGAGTATTTGGGTTCGTGATGTTGAGTTAACTGAGAGACAAAAACAAGAATTGTCCAAAAAAGGAATCAAGACAGAGGTTGTCGAGAAGCGCAGAAATACTAGACTATATAGGGAGAGGATACAAAGACAGACAGTTGTAAATAAGGCAAAGAAAGATATTACTAAATTTTCAGAAAAAGACTTGTTTTTAACCGGAGTAGTGTTTTATTGGGCCGAGGGTGGAAAAACCCAGCGTGGTCTTGTGAGATTTTCCAATGGCGATCCGAACGCAATAGAGGTAATGATGAAATTCTTTAGAAAGACTTGCGCTGTTCCAGAGAAAAAATTCAGAGGACACATTCATATACATTGTCATTTAGATGTAAAAAAAGCGGAAAAATATTGGTCAGAGGTAACAAAAATACCAATTAAGCAGTTTTTTAAAACATATAATAAGCCCAATAAATCAAGCAAAAACACAAGAACTTCTTTACCCTATGGAACATTTGATATTTATGTTTGCGATACAAAACTATTCCTGAAATTAAAAGGTTGGGCAGAACGAGTGCACGAATTAGTAACATTAGAAATTTAATTTTGCCGTTGTAGCTCAGTTGGTAGAGCAACTCCATGGTAATTCATAAAACTTGCCCACTCTATCGGAAACTTTAGGGTGAATCCCGAATAACGGTCAAAGGCCTGGCATGAGGCAGAGACCGTGGCCGACAAAATCGGCCCGAACGACTGACAAGGGTGGCTAAGTCCGTCAGCTGACGGATACGCCAAAGATACAGTCTAATCCTCTAATATATGCCAAAAAAATAGAGGTGCAAATGAAGGAGTAGGTCCGCGGTTCAAATCCGCGCAACGGCTTTGTTTATAAAATAAAATAATAAAAAATATGTCTCAAGACAACCTAATAAAATTGGAGTGTACAGAGTGTAAAAGAATTAACTATCATACTTCAAAAAACAAAAAAAAGCTGAAGAATAGGATAGAGTTGCAAAAACACTGCAAATGGTGCAAAAAACATACATTGCATAAAGAAACAAAATAAAAATATTATTGCATCGTTGTCATTGCGAGGAGTTTTAGTCCCTGAGCTTGTCGAAGGGCAAAAGCGACGCGGCAATCTCCAAATTTAACGGCTTTACCCCTTGAGCCGTTAAATTATATCTAATATCATTTATTTATATAGGGGGGTGTGGTGAAATGGTATCACAAGGGTCTCCAAAACCCTTGTCGTGGGTTCGATTCCTACCACCCCTGCCAAAGGGACTCCGATTTTCGGGGTCTTTTTGATTTGGGGGATTTGTGGTAGGATTAGAATATAAAAAATGATCTCACTTAATTACAAAGGTGGTGTCTGCAAAGCACACCTTTGTATATTTATTTAATTTTGCGGTTTTGGCACGCAATGGTTAAATTATACCCTCACCACAAACACATACTCTTTATTTACCATAATTCTGGTTCTAATTTATCACGCCATCGGCGGGACATCCTCTACTATGGTCTGTAGCAAAAAACTTCTCTGAAATAAGAGGAGTTTTTTGATGGGGCAAGTAGGAAGTAGAACTATTGACAAAATATAATTTTTATGATATTATTTCGACAGTATTAAAGGAGAAGAAGAAATGGAAAAAATCACACGTGAAGATATCGTGAAAGAAAGAGATGCTATCAAAAAACAACGTCGTGAAATTAATGAAAAAATTGAAGAAATAACGGCTGAGCTTCGAACGGAACTTGGAAAATTAGATGAGGCTTCCACGGCTTTAATAAAAAAGTGTCCTTTTCATCATTTTACCAATGCATATCAACGGTGTGAATATTGTGGCGCCATAGCATTGCCTGCATAGTATTATCATCTGAGCCTTCGGGCTCTTTTTTATACTCTCGCCACAAAGATATACTCTTTATTTAGCATAATTTTGGTTCTAACGTCGTGTATTATGGTCTGCCAAAGGGACTCCGATTTCGGGGTCTTTTTGATATGGGGAATTTGTGGTAGGATTAAAATATAAAAAACGCGCGGGTCTTTTTATATACAAAGTCTGGCTTTGCAGACACCACCTTTGTATATACTTATAACAATAGGTATACTAAAAGTAAGAAACAATAAATAGTGCGCGGAGTAGAGGGGTAAAAAAATTAAAACAAAACTATACATATGAAAATATCACCTCAAAAAACATTATTACTACTTCAAACCATGTTTATTGGCTTATTTTTGTTCCTCTGTTATTTTTTCGGTGATGCAATCTTTAAATATTCAATAGAATACACAGAGCTATTCCTCGTATTCATAGTTAGTGCAGTTATTTTTATCACGCTTACATCACTATATTTTTTAGGACTGTCAATATTTAAAAAATCATTCAAAAATTTAAATAAGGTATTAAGATTTTTTTCTTACTTTCTGATAATAGTGATCGGTAGTATAGTTTTTCTAAAAGGTGGTTTTTGGATATATGAGTATGGCATACTAACAAATATATATAGTATGTTGTGGCAATTAAGGGAGACTATGAGTACTTCTCCTGTATATCCTGCGCTATTGGCTACGCTTGTAGCCATAATAACAATCAATAAAAGAATTGATTATGCGGTAAAATAATTAAATTATAAGTATGAAATGTGAACTGTGCGGTTGCGAGTTGATATTAAAAAACGAAAAACAATATGGAACAAGTGGCGCGGAATGCCACATATCAAGGCACCACTTTTTCCCTAAAAGATTTTTAAAGCTTTTTGATAAAAAAGAGATTAAAAAATATTTTAATATAGAAGATAAAAACGAGAAAGCGGTTTTGTGTTATGATTGCCACGAGGAGATGATACATAATATAGTTTTAACTCCTCAGATTATCAAAAAATTTGGTAAAAAAATGAAAAATAAAAATATAAAAGAACGCATTGTGATTTTATATAAACAATTATTAAAGTAGTGATATATGGAAAGCGACAAACGTAAGGATTATATTATAGAAATGATTATAAAAGTTTTTATCGTTGTTTTTTGTGCATGGATAGGAATATTTGTGCTTATAGATTCGTGGGAAGATAGATTTAGAATAATAGCAGGAGGAAGGCTCTTTTCTCTTTTATTATCTTGGGTTGGTATTTTTATTTTTTTAATAGCTTTGTTATTCTGGTTAGCGGAGCCAATATTTAAAAAACAAGAAGAAAAATGGAAAAAATTGAAAGCTAAAGAACTTAAAAAAGAAATAGATGATATAGAAGCGTTGCCTAATAAAAAACGCAAGAAAGCGTGGAAGGAGTATAAAAAAATAAAGATGCAAGCCAAAGAAAGATCTGATAAGTAGTGTGTGAGGTTGTGGGGTAAAATAAAAAGATAAAAATATGTTTAATGCTTTTAAAAAATTATCGGGTGATATTGGGATGGCTTTTAGTGTGCCTTTTCCTATCTATAATAAAAATTATAAAAAAGTGCACATCTATACAATGGTGTGCCTTGCAGACACCACCTTTGTATATACTTATAACAATAGGTATACTAAAAGTAAGAAACAATAAATAGTGCGCGGGGCGGTGGGGGAAATACTATGAAATAAAAAATATTTATATGTCTATAATAAACAAATTATTTAAACGCAAAGAAAAAAAAGAGGCCGTTGTCTCAACTGAGCCAGATAATTTTGAGATTATGGAGTGCCCATCCTGCCATTCTCAAAAAGTATCCGCGCAATTTTATACTGATTCTAAATCTGAAAAGGGGACAGGTGGAACTATGAAATTAAAAAATGTTTGTGGAGCGTGCGGACATACTTGGGGTGAGACGGATATAGACGAATCCGAATTGTGTATTTTACCAAAACCCTTTAACAATAAATAGTGTGTGGGGCGGTGGGGTAAATTATAACTTCACTACTCCCGGTCTTAGATCTGGGATATAAATATGTCCTGTTTGCCGTTGTATGATTGTTCTAACGTCCTCTACTATGGCCTGTTCGAGAATCTCTCTTAGTAAAATAAGAGGGATTTTTGTTTCTAACTTTGTCATACCCACATGAGAATTTTAAGGGAGGTTAGAACTAAAAAATATCCACAAGAATAAAACAGCTTAATGTTTATATAAAAAAAATAGCTTTATTTTTAACTATTGACAAATTATTATAATATGATATTATAATAGCATAAACGCCTCATCCAGCCTTCGGGTCCGATGAGGTTTTTAATTAAAATAATATGTCCAAAATACTTTTTATCGACGGAGAAAATTTTTTGAGAAAATTAGAAGAAGTTTTCAAAGAGAATAAAATTAAAATTTCTGATTGGCGAAAATTTGATTTTAATGGTTTATTTAATAAAGTTTTAGAGGGTGTAAAAACAGATAGACGTATTTTTTATTTCGCAAAATTAGTTTCACATCCTGAAACGGAGAAAAAATCAAAGGAGTTAATTGAAAAACGTAGATTATTGAAAGCGCACCTTGAAAGCAAAAAACAAAATTTTGAATTTATAATTGCAGGTAGAGTTCGTGGACAATACGAGGGCAGGGGATTAAAAAAGATTTTAACATTCAAAGAAAAAGGTGTTGATGTAAAAATTGCTGTTGATATGGTCGTTTGGAGCTGTGATAAAAAATTAAAAATGGCTATCTTGGCAAGTTCAGACTCAGATTTGCAACCAGCTATTAAAGAATTAAAAGACAGAAAAATAGAAATAGTTTATTTAGGATTTGAAAATACTCCAAATAAAGGATTAACCTATACCACAAATAAGACAATTTTGATTAGAAATTCAGAGATATTATCTCATTATTCTGAAGAATAATAGTTTTCCGCCCAAGGCGGATGCGCCTGGGGCGCATAACATCCTCTACTATGGCCTGCCAAAATAAACACACCAATGAATATACCACGGTATGTTCATTTTATTTACAAGGGTAGCGTCTGCAAGGCACACCATTGTATATAGAAAGCGGGGTCTTTTTGATTTTGGATGAGCTTTTCGTTATGAGAAATTAAAAAATGAAATATTGACACAGCGGTAGACTTTTGCTAAGCTGTCCGTAGAGAAAACAAAAGGAGATGAAGGTGGTATCAGAAAAAGGAAATATTCTTTTTGAGCTGGATTGCCATAAATGGACCGAATATCCACAACCCTGTGCCATATGCTCTTATTCAAAAAAAGAGGCGGTACAGCATTTTATGGTGTGCTCCATTTGCGCACTTAGACGTTACGGGCCATTGGCTTGTCATGGAAATTATCATTATTTTGAATATGGGCACCCTGACGGCGTAAAATCGGAATATATTCCCCCTTGTAAAATAGAACCACCGCCTGATATCGGCGTTATAGATGTGGTACGCGTTTGTAACACTTGCGGAAGTAACATTGATCATTTTCCATCCGGAGACTGCCATCAGCCCGGTAGTAATAATTATCAGGAGATAAAATTTTGTCGAAGACTAAAGTGGTAAAAATTCAATCCAGACGATTATCACAATAGCAACCATAAAAGGTTGCTTTTTTATACCCTCGCCACAAAAATATAATCCTTATTGACATACTAAAAATTATTATGTATTATTGTTTTATTGTTAACCCTTGTGTTATAATAAATCTATGATTAAAAAAATTATACAATCTATTAGGATGGGCAAAAAACGAAAAGAGACCCCTTCAATAAGAATGGACAGGCATTTGCTTGAAGAAAAGGTTAAAAAGGGAACTGATATGGCGATTCGCGAGTATCGCGACGTTTTTATAAAACTGGCCGATTACGATCGGACCTAATTTTTTATTTTGTGAACTATTTAGATGCGGATTTAATGGAAAAAATGTGCCACCGATTAGCGGTGGCGGTTTTTGATACGAAAGATGATCCAATTGCTCTTTTCCAAGAACATTCAGAAGAAAAGCTTGATGCGGCATTAAATCTGCCTCGCCAAACTTTTGACGGAAAAGATTTGTATCCTACTATTGTTAATAAAGCCGCTATTTTGTTTTATGCAATTAATAAAGCTCATGCTTTTCAAAATGGAAATAAAAGAATTTCCACCGCCTCTCTAATGGTTTTTCTTTATATCAATGAAATGTGGCTTGATGCCGGCAAAAATTAAATTGTCCAAAAAACCCTTTTTATAGCCAAATCTGAAACAAAAAAGAAGGATAAAATTATAGAGGAAATTTCGGATTGGCTAAAAAAACATCTTGTGCCATTAAGCACTATGGAAAAAAATTAAATTTTGCCTTCAAAGGGACTCCGTTTATCGGGGTCTTTTTGATTTGGGGGATTTGTGGTAGGATGATATGAGGAGGTGAAAATGTTAAAATCGGTGTATGAATTAATATTGCCCATTGCTAAGCCAATTGCTATCAAGCGCTTACAGGAACAAGAAAAGCAAAGCACAATTTATGAGCGACTTAAAATTGCAAACGTAATGGTTCTTTTAAAAATTGTTGCCCTTTATAAATATATTACAGACAAGAATTATCGCCAGGATTGTATTCAAGCTGGAAAAGCACGCAAACTCCTTTATAACATTAAAGATGATGCGGAAATGTTTACCCATCTACTAATCAGCGAATGGATACAAGTTTTGTGTATTACAGCAAGAAATTCTGGTAAGTTAAGTATTTCTTTATTAGATAATTGTATGCTACCGGTAAGTGGTCGATTGGCAGAATATGGCGAATTATCACAATTTTTTAATCTTCAGGTATTTACAATGGAAGATATTCGCCAAATTCTATGCGAAGCCAAAAAGTTACTTCCTGAAAGACAAGCTTTACCCAAAGATTTAATTAAATATCTTGAGCTTTCCAATATCAGTGTAATTTAATAATATCTCGGGAAAAACCGAGATTTTTTGTTTGATAAAATTATAATGTTTATTTTACTTCATTTTGTTTATAAATAGGTTCTAACCTCGTTCAGTATCTTTTGTGGCAAAAAACTTCTCTAATCCGCCGGCTGGCGGAAAGAGGAGTTTTTGATGGGGCAGGTGGGAATTAGAACTATTGACAAAAGGAGCAAAAAATGATAAACTTGGACTATCGACCAAGGAAGGAGGATATAATGCCCTTTGAAAAAACTATTAAATTTTTATACCGTATTTTTCAGCCAGCAAAGATTGAGCCGATTGCGCCGTTTCAGACAGAAAAAGAATTGCGCGCGAGAGAAGAAATGGAAAAACTGTATGCCGAACACCGCAATCTTGATGTTGGAACTGTTCTTGTGACGCTCATAAAAATTCATCGAGATTACGGAGAACTTCCGTTTTATCCATATCACCCCATTTTCTATCCCGTAAACAGCGAAAAAAGCTTGATGCTCTATGACATAATGAGATTTATCGCACACAATCCGACTCTTTCCGTAGAACACGCAGCTTGGTTGGTGCAAATGCTACACTGGAAAGAGATTAAAAATTGTAAAGATAGCAGTGTTAGATTTCGCATATTACAAGCGATCTCCAAATTCCCAAATAGAACATTTAGAATAGACTTAGAGTTGCACTTGTGCTATTTGATAATAGAAAGAACAAGAGAAGCGATGGGCACTCACTATTACGCAGGGCTTTGCGAGGAAATCACAAAATCGGAAAAGTTGATTGCTCTTTACGAAAAAGCTGAAGGAGGATAAAGTGCAATACTTCAAAGTTACGGACAAAAGAAGCGGCTTGGGGCGAAAAATTAAATGTCTTTGCGGCCATAAGTTTAAGCTGAAAAAGGGCGTTAGAACCCGTCTTGATTCCTGCTGCGACCCGCACGATACTGAGCATCTCTGGGAAGTCCGATGTCCGAAGTGCAAAGAATGGGCAACCATTGAAGACGGCTAACTGTTCTACTGATATTCTCCGCCCCGTGCGGAGAATTTTTTATACTCCCGCCACAAAAATATAATCCTTTTGAGCTATTATTTTAGTTCTAACATCCTCTACTATGGCCTGTTCGAGAATCTCTCTTAGTAAAATAAGAGGGATTTTTGTTTCTAACTTTGCCATACCCACGTGAGAATTTTAAGGGGAGTTAGAACTAAAATATCCACAACCATAAAATAACCGAATATTTATATAAAAAAATAGCTTTATTTTCAGCTATTGACATATTAAAAAAATATAGTATAGTATAAATAAGCTTGTGGGGCGTCAGCCCTATTCGGCTAAATACATAAGCCGAAGGCAAGCTTGCAAAAATACCGCTTTACTGCGGTTTTTTTGTTTAGTCCTCCTCTGGATTGCCTTTCATTGTTGTTATAAATTTTATATCTCTGTGCTTATTCGTTGTCCAAGCTGGAACTATGCTCCAAAAATGTATAGACCCATTGCCGATTTTTCTAAGAATTACTTTTATTTTTCTGCCCTTAATAATAGCAATAATTCCCCAGTATTTTACCGCTTTAGATTTTTTAATTTTCTTTTTATGACTTTTAACTACAACCTCTTTTACCGACTCTTCAAATTCTTGAAAAGTGGTTGTTATTTTTATCAATTCGCACACCAAAGGCAGAAGTTTAAACCTCATTATTTGAGATGACCTTTCTCTTTCAGAACGAGGATTATTATAAACAATATGATTAAATCCTTCTGAGTTAAAATATACTTTTTCTTTAAAAAGAGGACAAAAGATAGTTCCTATATCATTATAGAAATTTTGAGCGTCCTCTCTTAATTTTTCGTAGTTTGATATATCGTCCATATTCTATAATTTTATTATTTTAATAGCTTTTGGTCAAATAATGTTTGTAGGCTTTGGTTCTAACATCCTCCCGCCCCAGTTTTAGTAAAAACTTGGGAGGGACAGGTCTACTATGGCCTGCCATGAAAACCAGCGCATTGCTGGTCTTTGTGTTTGTTGATAAAATGTAATTATTATGAAAGTATATAAAACAAAATCATCTAAATATTCGGGTACAAAATATAGCGAAGTATATAAACCCGCTTTTGTTTATTATAAAACAATAAAACGCAAATCAAAAAGAAAATCATATATCAAATCGGCATATTTTAAAAAAGATAAAATATTTTTAGAACTATTTTGGAAGCGCATATGGGACAATAATAATTTATCGGATAAAACTAGAAGGTTAAAATATTTTAAGTGCGGAGTAGAATTGATAGAAAACTCAAAATTCGAACCAATTTCTAAACAAAATGTTAATCGTTCTAATGAGATACTTCATCGGTTTGCAGGCACTACAAAACAAAATGATTTATTTTATGTTCATATTAAGGAAGATAAGAAGACAGATGAAAAGTGGTCAATGTCAATTTTCCCAATAGAAGACAAATAACAAAAAAGAAGACTCTCCGCCAGCTTGTGGTATATAAACCACGGCCGAAAATCTTCTTTTCTGAAAGTTCTTCGCTAAGTGTGGTATATAAACCACGGGCCAAAAACTTTCTTTCATATATATTATACCATATTTTAATTTTTGTCAAGTATACCGTATTTTAAGCTTAAATTTATAAAAAACATAAAATATTTTTATTGACTGTGGATAAAATTAGCAAAATTCTGGTTCTAACATCCCTGCCGGCAGGCAGGCTTCTACTATGGTCTGCCAAAGGGACTTCGTTTATCGGGGTCTTTTTGATTTGGGAGATTTGTGGTAGGATTAAAATATAATAAATAATATTTTTATCCTATGGAAATAGAGATCGTAGATAAGCCAATTAATAATAAATATTTAACTGAAATGGCAGAAAAGCGATTTGGCGACTTAGTCAAGGCGGTTATTGATATAGAAAAAGACATTATGGCTATCGGCGGGGAATTACACGCGGATGAAGAGCAAATATTATTAGAGCAGGATTCAAAACAAGAAAATTTGTGGGGCATAAATTTGTATCCCAGTAAAACGGGCGAAGATTTTATTGAATTTGATTCAATGATAAATATTAGACCAAGGCAAAATAATCGTTCGCGCGGGGTTGAGGATAAAGATATTCAGAAAAAAATCGCGGAGATTGTTAAAAAATTGATTAAATAATATGAGATATCAACATCAAAAATTAGCCGATGGCGGATGGCAAAAACTATCTTTAGCGGAACAATTGGGAAATATCGGAAGCGAGACAAACAGGGCATTAAATTGGCGCGATAAAAACAAAGAAAATTTTGAAAATGCGATTTGGCGGGCTTTAGAATTGATTGACTTAACAATCGCCGATCCGCGTTGGAAACGACGGCTCAAAGAAATTTTACGTCTTCGCGAGGTGCTGTGTGATACGGTCTTTGGCGATAAAGAATATGGTGATAATTTGAAAGGGATAAATGATTATTTATTTAATTTTGCGGTTTTGGCGCGCAGTTAAAAGATGGTCTGTATCAAAAAACTTCTCTAATCCGCCGGCTGGCGGAAAGAGGAGTTTTTTGATTTACCCTGTTAAATATTGCCCGAAAGGCATTTAACAGGGTGGGGCAAGTGGGAAGTATAACTATTGACAAGAGTGGCAAAAAATGATAAACTTAGACTGTTAACTAAGGAAGGGGAAGATTATGCTCTTTAATAAGGTTATCCAATTTTTTCGTCGTATTTTTCAGCCGGCAAAGATTAAGCTGATTGCGCCGTTTCAGACAGAAAAAGAATTGCGCGCGAGAGAAGAAATGGAAAAACTGTATGCCGAACACCGCAATCTTGATGCTGGAACTATTCTTGTGACTCTCGTGAAAATTCATCGAGATTACGGAGAACTTCCGTTTTATCCATACCACCCCATTTTCTATCCCGTAAACAGCGAAAAAAGCTTGATGCTCTATGACATAATGAGATTTGTCGCACACAATCCGACTCTTTCCGTAGAACATGTAGCTTGGTTGGTGCAAATGCTAAACTGGAAAGAAATTAAAAATTGTAAAGATAGCAGTGTTAGATTTCGCATACTTCAAGCAATATCCAAATTTTCAAATAGAACATTTATAATGGATTTGGAATTGCACTTGTGCTATTTGAAAATGGAGAGAACAAGAGAAGCGGTGGGCACCCACTATTACGTCGGACTTTGTGAGGAAATTACAGAATTAAAAAAGTTGATTGCTCTTTGCGAAAAAGACGCCGAAGGAAGATAAGATGCAACACTTCAAAGTTTCTGATAAAAGGAGTGGCTTGGGGCGAAAAATCAAACGTCTTTGTAGCCATAAATTCAAATTGAAAAAAGGCGACAGAACTCGTTTTGATTCCAGCGGCGACCCGCACGATACTGAGCGGCTCTAGGAAGTCCGATGTCCGAAGTGCAAAGAATGGGCAACCATTGAAGACGACTAATTATTCTACTGATATTCTCCGCCCCGTGCGGAGAATTTTTTATTTTATACCCTCGCAAAAAAAATATAATCCTTTTGAGCTATCACCTTGGTTCTAACGTCGTGTACTATGGTCTGTGGCAAAAAACTTCTCTGAAATAAGAGGAGTTTTTTGATGGATGCATGTATAAATAATCAAGTTAACAATGCACCACTTTGTTAATTACT